>CAZDJL010000168.1:0-3757 GCA_964505745.1 uncultured Desulfovibrionaceae bacterium
ATTAACATGGTGAAAGAGCTGCGCGAAAGAAGCGCGGCAGGTATGATGGATTGTAAAAAGGCCCTTGAGGAGTGCGACGGCGACATGGACAAGGCCATTGACTGGCTGCGCCAGAAGGGTCTTTCCCAGGTTGCCAAGCGCTCTTCCCGCGCTGCCACCGAAGGGCGCGTATCCCTTCGCACTTCCGCTGACGAAAAAATCGCCATGCTCACCGAAGTGCGCTGTGAAACCGACTTTGTTTCCAGGGGCGAAAAGTTTCAGGCGTTCGCCGACTTTGTGGCCAATACCGCTTTTGAAAAAAATCCGCCTTCTTCCGAAGAGCTGCGCGCACTGGTTGAAGAAGAATTTCAGACTCTTCTTGCGCAAACCGGTGAAAACACAATTATTGGCCGTATTACCCGCATGGAATTGTCTGGGCCGGGCGTAATTGGAAAATACATCCATACAAACGAAAAGCTTGGCGTTCTTGTAGAGCTTGGCTGTGAAAACAGCGCCACCGCAGAAAAAGAAGAGCTCAAGGAACTTGCCAAGAATGTTGCGATGCAGATTGCCGCATCCGCCCCGCTATCCATTGACGCCGCCGACCTTGATCAGGCCGAAATTGCGCGCGAGCGTGAAGTTCTCCGCCAGAAGACCCTGGAAGAAGGCAAGCCTGAAAACATGGTTGACAAGATCGTTGATGGCCGGATCAAAAAATTCTACCAGGAAGTGTGCCTGCTTGAGCAGACCTATATCCGCGACGACAAAAAAAGCATCGCCCAGCTTCTGGACGAAGAGGGCAAGGCCCTTGGCGACAAGATAACTGTCCGCGCCTTCTTCCGCATACAGCTTGGCGAAGAATAAACGTCACTTACTTCAGCTGTTCAAGGGGCCGTCTTTTGACGGCCCCTTTTTCTTTCCTCAAGCCCGGCACAGCCGGGCCGCCCAGCTTGTTTTTGTTTGGCTTGCATGATAAACTAATGCACTTCATTTCCATGTGAATTTCACTGTATGGAAATAGCAACCTGCATGGGAGTTTTTATGCGTGACTCTTTCCTGATTTTCGGGCAACCGCTCATCGGCAAGGCTGAAATAGAAGAAGTGGTTGACAGCATGGAAAAAGCCTGGCTGGGCACCGGCCCCAAGGTTCACCGGTTTGAAAGAACTTTTTCCAACTACAAGAACATCCCATACGCCGCGGCGCTGAATTCCTGCACAGCGGCCCTTCACCTTTCATGCCTCACCCTCAACCTGGGGCCTGGCGACGAGGTGATTACCACCGCAATGACTTTTTGCTCTTCCGTAAACGCCATTATCCATGCAGGGGCAACCCCTGTGCTTGCCGACATAGACCCCGCCACAGCGAACATAGACCCGGCGGAAATTGAAAAGAGAATCACGCCCAAAACCAGGGCGATCATGGTGGTGCATTATGCCGGACGAATGTGCCGGATGGACGAAATTACGGCTATTGCCCGCAAGCACAACCTGCGGGTGATTGAAGACTGCGCCCACGCCATCGAGTCGAGCTATCAGGGCAAAGGCTCCGGCCACTGGGGCGACCTGTCGTGCTTTTCGTTTTATGCCACCAAGAACATAGTCACCGGCGAAGGCGGCATGGTGCTTGGAAAAGACAAGGAGCTGATTGACCGGATCAAGATCATGGGCCTGCACGGGATGAGCGCGGACGCATGGGCCAGATTTTCAGATGCCGGATACAAGCACTATCAGGTTGTGGACCACGGCTTCAAATACAATATGATGGACCTTCAGGCCGCCATAGGCATCCACCAGCTTGAGCAGGTGGAGCACAACTGGCAGGTGCGCCGCCAGATATGGCAGCAATACACTGACGCCTTTTCCTCGCCGGATTTCCCCGAAGGCCTGGAACTGCCCGCCCCCATTGCCGGCCCCGACGACCTGGACAACCGCCACGCCTGCCACCTGTTTACCGTGGGCATTGACGAAAAAACATGCAGGATAAGCCGCGACCAATTCCTGGGCAGACTTACGGCAGCCAACATAGGCGCCGGGGTTCACTACCTTGCGATACCCGAACACCCCTACTATCAAAACCGCTTCGGCTGGCGGCCCGAAGACTATCCAAAGGCGTCCGCCTATGGCCGGAAGACCATCAGCCTGCCCCTGTCGCCCAAGCTTACGGAAGCGGATGCGTGCGATGTGACGGAAGCAGTTCGCAATATCTTAGAAAACCCTTAATCCAGGAACCCGCCTTGCCCAACGCCAACAACGAAATCACAGCATTGGTTCTCACCTACAATGGAGAACGTCTGATAGACAAATGCATCAACTCGCTTAAATTTTGCGGGCGCATTCTGGTTGTGGATTCGGTAAGCAAAGATGACACCGTACAAATTTGTCGCAATTTGGGCGCTGAAGTGATAGAAAACCCCTGGCCGGGCCCGGGGGCGCAGTTCAAATTCGCTTTTGAGCATATAAAGACGCCCTGGGTTTTCTGCCTTGACCAGGATGAAGTGTGCACTGACAAGCTGCGCGGGCAAATTGAGGAAACACTGAGAAACGCATCCGACAATGCCATGGCCGGATGTTTTGTGCGGCGCAAGTCCTGGTATTACAACAGGTTTATGAAGCACAGCGGCTGGTATCCGGATTATCTTCTCCGCCTCTTCCAGCCCTCCAAAATGCGGGTGGAGGTAAGCGGAGCCCATTACTCCTTTATTCCGGAGGCAACAGCCAGGAAACTGGACGGGGAAATTCTGCATTACCCTTACCGCGATTTCAGCGAGCATTTGGAAAAAATCAATTCCTATGCCAGCCAGGGGGCGACCGCTCTGGCCGCCAAAGGCCACCGGGGGGGGCTGCTTCCGGCAATCGGGCACGGACTTGGGCGGTTTGTGAAGATATATTTCATCAAGGCCGGAATTTTCGACGGAAAGGCGGGGTTCATTAACGCCGCGCACGGAGCGTTTTACGCTTTCTGCAAATACCTGAGGGTGGAAAAACAGCCGTGGGGAGCACCCTATGACCACCATTAACTGTTCAAACGAGGCATAAAATGTCAGAACTCAAATACAAGCGCCTTCTGCTCAAAATTTCCGGGGAAGCCCTGGCCGGAAACGCCCAATACGGAATCGATCCGGAAACCGTTTCAACCATATGCGAAGAAATTGCCCATGTTCACGCCATGGGCCTGGAACTCGCCCTGGTTATTGGAGGCGGCAATATTTTCAGAGGGATGGCGGCTTCGGCCAAAGGAATGAACAGAGCCCCGGCCGACTATATGGGAATGCTCGCCACCGTGCTTAACGCCGTTGCGGTGCAGGACGCCCTGGAAAAACTGGGCTGCCCCACCCGCGTTCTTTCCGCCATTACCATGCAGGAGGTTTGCGAACCTTATATTCTGCGCCGCGCAGAACGCCACCTGGAAAAAGGCCGGATCATCATCTGCTCGGCAGGAACCGGAAACCCTTATTTCACCACCGACACAGCGGCGGTGCTAAGAGGAATGGAGCTTCGCTGCGAAGCAATTATAAAGGCGACCAAGGTAGACGGGATTTATGACAAGGACCCGGTAAAGCACGCCGACGCAGTGCTTTACAAGGAACTTTCCTATTCCGAAGCCCTGCAGAAAAAACTCAGGGTAATGGATGCAACCGCTTTTTCCCTTGCAATGGAGAACAGCCTGCCAATAATGGTGTGCAACCTGGCCGGGGGAAATATTACTAAAATCATACAGGGCAAAGACGTAGGAACTGTAGTACATGGAGGATAAGCAAGTGGAAATTGATGCTTTAAA
>CAZDJL010000169.1:0-3746 GCA_964505745.1 uncultured Desulfovibrionaceae bacterium
ACTTTGAACACTGTTTTGAAGAAAGAAAATTTCACCGCTCAGGCAACGGCTGCAGGGCAACCAGAACGGCCTCACAACCCAGGGCCCGCGCCGCTGGCGCGGCAGGCGCCACCCTCCATCCGGAGGCTTCAAGCGCCTTCAGGCAGGAAATGTTTACATTCCCCGCCTCCAACATAATCAAATCCGGTTTTTTTCCTTTCGGCAGGCCCGGCCGGCGCCTCCCGCGCCCAAAAGCAGCGTTTTGCAAGCTGCCGGGGTCAACGGCGCGCCCACGCCAACTATCCGTCCTTCCCCTACTTCAAAACAAACCGGAAAAAACGCTCACACAAACTATCTGGCCTCTTCCACCTTCCACACATAGGCAGATTCCCCATTGATTGTCCGTTGTTCAAAATCAAGCCGCACGCGGGGGGAACCCCCGGAAGGATTTTGCAAAACCACGGCCAGATCGGGATTCAGGGCGTTGCCCAGCCTGGTTCCGCGTATTTCCAGCACTTCGGAAGCAGCCAGGGGGAGTTCGTTGTCCGGGTAATCAAGAGCAATGTTCACTGGAGCCAGAAGCGTTCCGCCTTCAAAAAACAATTTGCCTGCAACCGCGTTGAAGCCTGCCGGAGAACCGTCCGGATTTACCGCCTCCACTACGGGCAGCACAAAATTTCCGCTGCCGCTGAACTCCGTTTTTTCAAAAAAGATTCTGCCGCCCCTAAGGTCAAGCAGCGCCTGGAAAGCGCCAGCGCCATCAAGCCCAGCCAGCTCGCCCATCAGCACCGGCTCCCCGCGCAGGGTTATTTTACCGTTATTGATAAAGGCCGCGGTATTGTTAACCATCAGATCCCGGAACTCACGCACGCGGCTGAAGTCAATATGCGAGTCATCCGCAAGAACAAAGGAGCGCAGGTTGCTCAGCCTGCTCCACTCGCCATGATAGTCCCTGAGCTCGATGCTGTCCTCGCCGGTGATTCCGATCGGGACAAGAGCCCCGTCTCCCTGCAAAACGAAATGCCTGCCCTCCTGAGCCCGGGCCAGGCCCGAAAAAAACAGGAGCAGAGCAAAGGCAGCGAACAATCTTTTCATAAACCTTCCACCTTTTGCGCAGGAACCGAACCAAACTGAAACAAGGCCGCCCGTAAAGCCGTTGCAGGCAGCTAAGCAGGCGTCAAACCGCCCCTTTATAACCTTCAATGCGCGTGCGCCCGTGCATATACGGCTGCAGCACCTTGGGCACAAGAATAGAACCGTCTTCCTGCTGGTAATTTTCAATAACCGCCACCAGAGCGCGCCCCACCGCCAGGCCTGAGCCATTCAGGGTATGAACATATGCGGTTTTTCCCCCACCCTTGGGCTTGAACCGGATATTTGCGCGGCGGGCCTGGAAATCGGTGCAATTGGAGCATGAGGAAATCTCCCGGTATTTGTTTTGCCCGGGAAGCCATACCTCCAGGTCGTAAGTCTTGGCCGAGGAAAAGCCCATGTCCCCCGTGCAGAGGCAAACCGTTCTGTAAGGTATTTCAAGGTTCTGGAGCAGTTTTTCGGCAAACCCGCGCATCTCTTCCAGCTGTTCAAACGAACGCTCGGGGTGGGCGAAGTGCACCATTTCCACCTTGTTGAATTGATGCAGGCGAATCAGCCCGCGCGTATCCTTGCCGTAACTGCCCGCCTCGGAACGGAAGCAGGGGGTGTAGGCGGTATAAAGAAGCGGCAGGGCCTCTTCCGGAATCACCTCATCGCTGTGCAGGTTGGTCAGGGGCACCTCCGCAGTGGGAATGAGGAAATAGTCCCATGCCGGAATATGAAAAAGGTCTTCCTCAAATTTGGGCAGGTTGCCGGTTCCGGTCAAGGTTTTACGGTTGGCCATGAGCGGAGGCATGATTTCCACATGTTTGTGCTCTCTGACCTGCACATCCAGAAAATAGTTGATTAACGCACGCTCAAGCGCAGCCGCCCAGTCCCAGGAAACCGAAAAACGCGCTCCGGCAAGTTTGCCGGCCCGGTCAAAATCAAGCCCGCCCAGGCTCGCGCCAAGGTCAACATGATCTCTTGGCTCAAATGAAAATTTGGCAGGTTCGCCCCAGCGCACAACCTCGAAATTGTCATTTTCATCTTTTCCCACCGGCACGCTTGCGTCCGGCACGTTGGGCACGCCAAGCACCCATTCGCTCACCTTTTCCTTGATAGCGCCGGCTTCCCTGTCCAGTTCCTTCACTTTTGCGGAAATTTCCCCCAAACGGGAAAGCAGACCGGAGGCATCCCCCCCTTCACGTTTGATTTTGGCCACTTCTCCGGAAGCCTTGTTTCTCTCGTTCTGCAAAGCTTCAAGTTCGGTTAAAAGGGCGCGGCGCTGCTTGTCGAGCTCAAGAAATTCATTGATATCCAGGGATGAGCAACGGTCGGCAAGAGATTTCGCCACCACTTCGGGGTTAGTTTGCAAAAGTTTCAAATCCAGCATTCTCTGCTCCTTTATAGAGATAATACTGGCAAAATACCATGCCCCGCCAAAAAATACCAGCACTGAAAGCGCACTTCACGCGCCACCTCGCGCCTGTGGAGGCAAGCGCTGGCAATGAGCCGCCAAAGCTCTGCTCCGCTCAGAGGCCAAAAGGGAAAACAAAAAATCGCCCTTTCAAAATATTTAACGCCAGAAACAGCCGCCTGACAGCAGGCAAAACCAGCCCGGGCTTTTTTGCGGCGAGGGCTTCAATCAATTAACCTCTATAAAAAAATAGACAGGGATGGCGTTCAAGGCTACCCCTGTCTATTTACAGAACACGACGTTCATGGTGGGGCAGCATTGCCGCCCAAATTTTATCATCCGCTCTTATTGTGATGCGCGTAACCGGCCGCTTGTCAGCCCCGGCTGTTAAACACCGTTCCTGCGGTGCTAAACGGGTCCACGCTTCTCGGATTCTGGTTGTTTGTAAGGGCGAAGCTGTCCAGGCTTCGCTGGGAAAGGCTTGCATGCTCCGCACTGCGGCTGTCTGCAACGCCTTTGGCCACAGAACTTTCGGCATCTACCGCGCCGCCTGTGGGAGTTTTTTCGGCAACCTCCATAACCCCGCCAGCATCCGACGCGCTTTGTTCCATTTTAGGGCTGACGCTCTGACGGATCTCGGCATTGCCCACTGCCAAAATCATGCTGAAATCGCTGACCATATTCCCCTCCTTGGGCTGCAAGCCAAAATAAGCCTTATATCGCGCATATCGGAACATTCAAAAACAACTTTAGGGCGATTAAAATTTATTTTTGATTTTCTTGCTATTCCGAAGCACTAAGTGTATTTTTTGGGCCTTAATATCTTGCTTGGGAGTTTACCGTGTCCAAAGAAAAGAAAAATGAAGAACTTGAAGTCCTGATTGCCGACCAGGTCGGCTTTGCCTCCTCCAAAGACGGCCGGTATGTGCTTATGGAATGCGCTGGCTCCGATGGGGAAATAAGCAGGGTGGCTATTCCCACCTTGAAAATTCCCTCCATAGCCACCGTGCTCTTCAACGAAGCCCAAAATGCCGCCATGCGCCTGCCCAATGAGGAAGTGGTGCAGGCCGCAGCCGAAGCCCTGCAAAAAGAAGGCGAAACACCGCTCATGGTAACCGGCATGAAGCTTACCCAAGACAGCTCGGATCTCCTGATGGGGCTTGGGTTTACTGTCATGCGCCTTTCGCTTTGCGATGAAGCGCGCCAGGAAATCAAACGCTGCGTGAAAGCCCTGCGCCGTAAACAGGGCGACAAGGATGAAGACGAATAAAGCCGG
>CAZDJL010000170.1:0-3725 GCA_964505745.1 uncultured Desulfovibrionaceae bacterium
AAAGTTTATTTGCCCGGCTCAAAGTCCGGTTGAATTAAAAAATACAGAGCTTCAAAAAAAAGTCAAGCGTTTTTTCCAAAAACTTTTAAACCTCTCAAAAACCTGAAGCAACTTTGCTTCAAGCCCGCCCTTCCTTCGCTGCAAACCCTTCCGGCGCAAGCCTCGCTGGTTTTGCGACACCACGCCCGGCAAACCCATAACGTTTTATTCTAAGGCATAGTTCCAAAGCTGAAAGATTTTAGCTGGCATCGGCTATCCACTGTTTAAGCGGGGTTTCCATCAGCGCCCGAATTTCCTCCAGGCGTTCCTTTGTTTCCGCTTCAAAACGAAGCACCAGCACAGGCTGGGTATTCGATGCGCGAATAAGCCCCCATCCGTCCGGGAAGGTAATCCTCACACCGTCAATTTCAGTGGTGTCGTATTTGGGGCGAAAATACTCCTGCGCCTTTTTTACCACCTCAAACTTGATACTGTCCGGGCAGGGCACATGAATTTCAGGCGTTTTGGCTGTCTTGGGCCATCCCGGCAATTCGGACAGGGGCTTGTCCTGGGCGGAGAAAATGCTGGCGAAACGGGCGGAACCGTAAATGGCGTCATCAAACCCGAACCATCCGTCATTAAAGAACATATGGCCGCTTACCTCGCCGGCCAGGGCGGCCCCAAGCTCCTTCATTTTGGCCTTGATAATGGAATGCCCGGTAATCCACATCACCGGCTTGCCGCCGTGATCCGCAATATCCTTATACATCAGGTGCGAACACTTCACTTCGCCCATTACAATGCTGCCCGGCTTTCGCGCCAGCAGCTCACGGGCGAACAGGGCCAAAAGTTCATCGCCAACCAGAATACGCCCGTTTTCATCCATCACCGCCATACGGTCGGAGTCTCCGTCAAGCCCCACTCCAAAATCGGCTTTTTCCTTAAGCACCCGTTCGCGCAAAAGCAGCATGTTTTCCTCCACGCTTGGGTCGGGATGGTGGTTGGGAAATGAGGGATCGGGGTCGCAAAACTGGCAAACCACATCCAGCCCCATGCGCGAGAGTATTTCCGCAGCCAGATCGGCGCCCACTCCATTGCCGCCGTCCACCACAACCTTGAGCGGGCGGTGTAATTTACAGTTTTCCAGGGCCGCGGCTATATAAGCGGGCTTAATGTCGTGCTGGGTGACCTTGCCGCTGCCTTTGGGGAAATCGCCCGCCTCCATCATTTTGCGAATGTCCTGAATCTCTTCTGTATGCAGCGTGGTTTCTCCTGCCCACACCTTGAAGCCGTTATACTCAGGAGGATTGTGCGAGGCGGTGATCATTATGCCCCCGCGGGTGTTGAGATGCACCACCGCAAAATAAAGAACAGGAGTGCCCGCCTGCCCTATATTGATCACATCCACCCCGGTGGAAATAATGCCCCGGGTTAAAGCAAGGTTGTAAACAGGGGAAGATTCGCGGCAGTCCATACCAATCACGGCAGTCTTCACGCCGCGGGAAAGAAAATACTGACCGCAGGCCTGCCCGAGCCTTTCAACCCAGGCCTCATCAAAGTCCTTGTCCACTATTCCCCGAATATCGTAAGCCCTGAAAACCGAGGGATTTTTGAGCGCAACCATTAAGTCCTCCTGATTTAATTTATTTATCGCTTGCCAAGTGATGGTCTTTTAGCATATTTTATCTTCATTATGAACTGGGATTGGGAAAAACTACAAGAACGTCGGCAAAGGAAACCCTCTCCTCAAGAGGAAGAAGGCGGCGATTTCGACAAACTCATAGGCAAAAGCGTAAACAAGCTGCAGAACATGCACTTCCCCTGGGGTAAAGTGTTTTTGGGCTTGCTGGTTCTTTTGTGGGTCTTGTCCGGAATCTTCATTGTGGATGCGGACGAAAAAGGCGTTGTCCTTCGTTTCGGAAAATTTGTGCGCACGGTAGACCCGGGGCCGCATTACCACCTGCCTTTCCCCATTGAAACTGTATATACCCCCAAAGTTGAAGCAGTGCAACGCATGGAAATAGGCTATGGCCGGGACTCCACGCCCAACAAAGGGCGTCCGGGAGGAGGAGCCATGGACGAAGCGAGCATGCTCACTGGCGACGAAAACATTGTTTTCGTGCAATTTGTGGTGCAATACCGGATAGACCCCGCCAACCCGGAACACTATCTGTTCAACGTGGCCGACCAGCAAACCACCATACGCAGCGCCGCCCAGGCCAGCATGCGTGAGGTAATGGGCTCCACCGAGATAGACTCGGCCATCACTGACGGGCGCCAGGAAATTGAGCACCGCACAAAAACAATCCTGCAGGGAATTCTTGACGGCTATAAGGCCGGAGTAATTATCACCGGTGTGGAAATGCAGGATGTGCACCCCCCCAAAGAAGCGATTGAAGCGTTCATGGACGTTGCCTCCGCCCGCGAAGACAGAAGCAAGATCATCAACCAGGCCGAAGCCTACCGCAATGAAGTCCTGCCCAAGGCTCGAGGCGAGGCCGCCCGCACCGTCAACGAGGCGGAAGCCTATCGCCAGAGCGTGGTGCTGAGGGCCGATGGCGAAAGCAAGCGTTTTCTCGCGGTGCTGGAAGAATATAATAAAGCCAAGGACGTTACCATTACCCGCATGTATCTGGAAGCCCTGGAAGGGATTCTTTCCAACCCCAACCTGGAAAAGGTCATTCTCCCCGAAAAGGGAACAGGCCCGGTGCTTCCTTTCCTCCCGTTATCTAATGTGCCGCAGGGCCAGACAAACAAGTAGGAGCCAGTCATGCGTCGCAAAACAGTAATCATTGTTATAGGCCTGCTTGCCCTGATTCTTGTGGGCAGCCAAAGCCTTTATGTAGTGAATCAGATTGAGATGGCGATTATCCTCCAGCTGGGGGAACCGGTGGACACAGTGACTGAGCCGGGGCTGCATGCAAAGCTTCCCTTCATTCAGGAAGCCGTGTTCCTCGACCGCAGAATTCTGGGCCTGGAAGCCCGCACAGCGGGAACTTACACCCAGGACAAAAAGGCCATTGTGCTGGACCACTATACCCGCTGGCATATCAAAGATCCCCTGCGCTTCTATCAGAGCGTAAGAAATATTCCCACCGCCCAGTCACGCCTTGAAAACATTGTGGATTCGCAGTTAAAAGCTTTCATCGGGCGCTATACACTTACCGATGTGGTGTCCGGAAAACGCGGCGAAATTATCCAAACCGTTACCAAGCAGGCGTCCGACCGCGCCAAGGATATGGGAATTGAAGTCATAGACGTGCGTATCCGCCGCACCGACCTGCCCCCTCAAAACCAGCAGGCCATTTTCGAGCGAATGAAAACGGAGCGCGAGCGTATGGCCAAGCAGTATCGCTCAGAGGGCGATGAAGAGGCGGCGAAAATCAACTCCCTGGCAAACAGGGAGAGGGAAATCATCATTGCCACAGCGCGCCAGCAGGCAGCTGTAATTCGAGGTGAAGGCGATGCGGAAGCCACCCGCATATACGCTGAAGCCATGGGCAAGGATCCCAAATTCTATGAGTTCACAAGAAGCCTGGATGCTTATAAAAAAGCCACCGAGGAAAACACCAGGCTTATGCTCCCGCTGGACAGCCCCTTCCTGAAACATCTCAAGTAATAAAACCATATAGAAGCCGCCCCTGCCAAGGGGCGGCTTTTTAACTTGCGGCCCGAGAATTCAGGGGGTGCAATGCCCGCCCCAATATCATTGGCAGCCGTGATAAAGGAAAGCACCTGCAAGCTTT
>CAZDJL010000171.1:0-3717 GCA_964505745.1 uncultured Desulfovibrionaceae bacterium
GCCTTGTCGTCTTCAACTACAAGAATCCGTTCACTGGAACCGGGTGCGGCTTCATTGTCATAATTGGGAAGCATGTTCACTCCTGCAATGCGTCATGCAGCGCAATGGGGCCGGCTTCGCGCTGCAGGTTGAATGAAAAAATTGCGCCTCTGGGCGTATTGTCGCGAACGGAGATGTCGCCGCCATGCGCCCTTACAATGCTGCGGCACAGCGCGAGCCCCACGCCCATGCCCCGTCTGCCGTCCCCTTTTTTCAGCGAAGCGGTATAAAACATATCAAAAATATGCGGCTTGTTTTCATCTGAAACGCCAACGCCTTCATCTGCCACTTCAACAATGGCGAACTCTTCATTCGAAAAAACTTTAATCTTTATCGCAGATTCCGGAGCAGTGTGCTTGATGGCGTTATCCAGCAAATTGACAAGAACCTGGACAATGAGCCGCGCATCCATGTGCGCCATAAGCAGCGGTTCTGCAAACTCCGTTTCGAAAATGCGCCCTTTCGCCCTGCGGCGGATAATATTTAACGCCTCGCAAACAACATCCTCCAAAAGCTCCGCCTCCAGATGCAGGGTAAACCCGTATTGTTCCAGGCGTGTAAGGGCAAGTATATTTTCCACCATATCAACGAGATAGCGGGCGTCTTCCTCGATGGACTCCGCCAAAGCCTTTTGCTGCGCCTCATCCGGCCTGGTGATTCCTCCTGTAAGCATTGCGGCGCTGCCGCAGATGGAAGTCAGAGGCGTGCGCAAATCATGCGAAATGGAGCGCAAGACGTCGGCGCGCAGTTTTTCCTGCTGGGCCTTGGCCCGGTTTGCCGCGTTGGCGCGCAGCAGGCGCTCCTTTTCAATGGCGAGGGCGCAATCGCCCGCCAAAGTGAGAATCAGGTTCTTTTCAGCGGCGTCTGCTACCGGAGCATCGCCGTCTTCACTCCTTCCTGCAATCCCGATAACGGCAAAAATGGTATTGGCGTTGCGGATGGGGATATAGCAGCAACGCGACCCCGACAGGGTGTCGGTGCCTGCGCCTGCCGGGTGGCCGTTTTTCATAACCCATTGAGCCACAAGACGTTCCTCGTTTTTACAAAGCAAGGCGTCGGCGCCATGCTGGCCAGATTCCTTTTTGGCCGGGCAAAAACGCGCCTCGCCCAGTTGCCCGTGACGAACCGGATAATAAACAATATCGCTGCCAAGCAACATGCTGAACTGCCGGGCGGCCTCATCCAATATCCCGTCTTCAGTTTCGGCTTTTTGCAGGCGGCGGCTGTTGCCCAATATGAACTCCATGTGCAGCGCCTTGGCGGCGCTTTGCTGGGCCTGGGTTCGAGCGCTGGTGGTAAGAAAGCTGGCGAGCAGCGCAACCACAAACATGATGGCGAGTATGATCAGATAATCCACGTCATATACCGACAGGCTGAAATACGGCTCTACAAACAGCAGGTCGAAAAGCAGAACGCTTAACCCCGACGCGGCTATGCCGTACCAGGGCCCGGCGGTGAACGCGGCTATGCCAAGCACTCCCAGCGTGTATAGCCCTACAAGACTGGCGTCATGCATCCCCCCGGCCCGCAGCAGCCAGCAGCCGGCGCTGCACAAAGCCAGGATTAAAGCTGTAATTCCCCAGTGCTTCCACAGGGTTGGAGGCTCGCCCATCAAAAGTTTGAGCGAGCCGCCTCTTGCCGCCGCATGAAGTTTACGCGGGCGTATCGGCTCCGAGTCGGGTATAATATATGTTTCCATGTCGGGCGCCAGCTCGGCCAGCTTTTCCACAAGCGTGGGCTTGCGCCGGAAAAACCCCCTCACCGAGGGTGAGCGCCCCACAACGATTTTGCTGACTCCGCTCATGCGGCCATATTCTGCGATCTGAGCGGGAACGTCGTCTCCCTGCACAACAACCACAGTGGCCCCCAGCTCTTCGGCCAGCCTGATGTTTTCCCGCAAGGTTTTTTCCCCCCTTGCGTCTGTGTGGGGCTCTCCGCTTCGCTGAACAAACAGGGCCGTGAAGTCTCCACGAAAAGCCTCCACCATGCGGGCCGCCGTGCGGATAACCCTGGCGTTGCTTGGAGAGCCCGAAAGGCAGATAAGGATGTGTTCCTTGATTTGAAGCCGCTGTTCGCATCCCGGCATTTCACTGCAAGCGATGCGGTTGACGCGGTCCGCCATGCGGCGCAACGCGATTTCCCTTAGCGCAACGAGGTTGCCGGGCAGGAAAAAGTGCTTTAGCGCCCGCTCGGCCTGTGCTTTTTCGTAAATTTTCCCCTCTTTGAGCCTGTCTATTATCTCTTCCGGTTCAAGATCAACAAGCTCAACCTGCTCGGCCTGGTCGAAAATGCTGTCGGGCACACGCTCGCGCACGGCAACTCCCGTCATGGAGGCAACCAGGTCGTTCAGGCTTTCCAAATGCTGCACATTTAGCGTCGTCCATACGGAAATGCCCATGCGCAACAGCTCTTCCACATCCTGATAACGTTTACGGTTGTAGCACCCTTCGGCGTTGGTGTGGGCCAGCTCGTCCACCAGAATCACCTCCGGCCTGCGGGCCAGCGCCGCGTCCATATCCAGTTCGTCAAGGGTGATATTTTTGTAAGAGACCCGAAGGTGCGGCAACTGCTCCAGCCCGGCAAGCAGCGCCTCCGTTTCCGGGCGGGGGTGCTCCTCCACATAGCCCGCCACCACGTCCACCCCCTGTTCTTTCGCGGCATGTGCGGCTTTGAGCATGGCGTATGTTTTGCCCACACCGGCAACGTAGCCAAAAAAGATCTTCAGCGTTCCCTTGGCCGAAGCAGAGGGTGAATTAAAAATGTCATTCATGCGCTCAAATTCCCTTTTCAGTTGCCTGGGGCCATAGCCCGTTTCACGGCATTTTCCGGTTTCCAGCATATTCCTTTCCGCAGCGCAGCACAACACGCCCCGCGCATCCGCCGCAAACAGGCATCTGCCTTTATTCCGGGCTGCCCAGCAACCCCAGCTTTCTGGCAATGTCCAAATTTACCATAAGCACATTGACCGTTTCCTCTCCAAAAACACCCAGAAGCTTGCCCTGGGTATGTGCCCGCACAACGCCTTCCAAATACTCCTTCGGCAGGCCAGTTGCTTTGGCCAGGGCCGGAATTTGAATGGCGGCAGAGGCCGGGCTGATATACGGCTCAAGGCCGGAACCGGAAGCCGTGAACAGATCGGCGGGAAGATCTTTTTTCCCGGCAGCGGCGTTTTTGCCAAGGAACGCTGCAATGTCCGCTTCAACGCGTTTCACCAGAGCCGGGTTGGCCGGTCCGAAATTTTGAGAGCCGGAGGCCAGGCCAGCATAGCTCCCGTTGCGTTTGTCTTCTTGCGTATAGGTATTGTAGCTTACAGCGGAAGGGCGGCATTTCATAAACCGCGCATCTGTAAAATCCTGGCCCACAAGCTTCGAGCCGACGGCCCGGCCGTTAATTTCAACAAGGCTGCCGTTGGCCTGGTCAGGAAAGATTACCTGGCCAAGCCCGGTGAGCAGCAAAGGATAGGCCGCCCCGCAAAGAAAAAGCAGCGTCAAGGTTACCAAAACCGGTTTTCTTATTTCCTTCAAAACAGCATACATGCAGTGTTCTCCTGTTTTCTCCCAAAAGCGGCGGGAGCGAATATCCTTCAAGCGCCTGAAAAAGCCCCTGGGCCCGCTTACCGTTCTTGACCCAGCCTGCTTCCCGTCAAGCATATGCCCGGAAAGCCTTTACATTCCCAGC
>CAZDJL010000172.1:0-3692 GCA_964505745.1 uncultured Desulfovibrionaceae bacterium
TGCCGTGAAGCGGCGGCCCTATCTTTTCGCTTTTTCCATCAGGACGAAGTCCACGCCGCACTCGTGCCTTTTTTCGCCGAACGCCCTATACCCCATATTGTTATAAAAACGGATATTATGCGCGCTCACTTTCGGGGTGAACAGCTCGAAGCGCGGCTGCGCGGCATATTCTTCAATCGCCGCCATCAGCTTTCCGCCAAGGCCTTTTTTCTGATGTTCCGGGTGAACCATGAGCTTGCCAATGTAAAAAGTGCCGTCCTGGGCGCGCCCGCGCACCGAACCTATGATTTTGCCGTCTTCAACCGCCTTGAAAACCGGCCCGGTCTCAAACTCTTCCATTATGCCGCCTATGTCCTGAACCAGGGCGGGCATGCTGGAAACGCCCACGCGCCGCCCTTCCAGCTCAAACACAAGGTGCTGAAGTTCAAGTATCTCTTCCATATCCCCACGGGCAGCCAGAACTATTTGCATGTCCAACAATTTTCCATTATTCCGGGTTGATTAAAAATTTGTCCGTCCAGGCAGCGGGAACCCGCACGGTTTGCCCCGCCTTGTTGGTGAACAGGCAGAATCCATGCTCCTTGCCATGCAGATACAGGCTGCGGGTAAGGCTCACGTCGTCCTGGCAGTATTTGCGGATCAGCTCTATCTTGCCTTCCTTCCACCATTTCAGGGCCTGCATGCCATCGGCAGACTTGGCGGCTCCAAGCGTGGCCTGGGCGAGATTGTCCAGGGAAACGCGGTAACCCAGGCGCCCCTGAATCGCCTCCAGCATATCCAGGGTGGGGGTGTTTTTGAAGAAACCCTTGCCCCCCGGAGAATAGTATGAGAGCACATGATAATCAAAGCGCTTCAGGTTGAAGCCCACCACCAGGGGGCCGGAGGCAAGCAGCGTCATAAGCGCGGGCATGTCATCCTCAAGATAGGCCTTGAATTCATCCCCGCGCGAATCATACACCACGGCCACGCTCACCCGCATTTTATCCGCCCGGTGCCAGCCGCCCACTTCGGCGGCGGAAAGCTGGGTTTCCACATCCAGCACCAGATAACCGTTTTCCGCGCCGCCCGGCTTTCCGCCCGCGCTTTCCCGTCCATCGTCCGGGGCGGCCGGAGCGGGGCTGCGCGCCATTCCTGAAAACGGGCTTCCTTCAAACATCAGCTCATGCTTGAAAAATGCGTTCGGAGAATGGCTGGAGTTAATCTGGCGCATCAGGTCTTCATCTTTGTCCACGGCTTGCGTCCTCCCTGTTTTCATAATATCAGCGTTCTGCTCCGGGCTGACGCCGCCTCTGAGCACTTCCGGCCGGGCCAGATGACGGGCCAGAAACAGCGCCCCGTGTTTGTCAATGGGGCGGTTTCCGGACCCGCATTTGGGCGAATGCACGCAAGACGGGCAGCCAAGCTCGCAAGAGCACCCGGCAATGGTCTTGTATATGTTGTCCATCAATTCCTGCCCTTTGGCAAAAGCCGCCCGGGCAAGGCCCGCCCCGCCGGGCATGCCGTCGTAAATAAACACCGCAGGCCGCCCCACCTGCATGTGCATGGGCGTGGAAATGCCGCCCAGATCGTTTCGGTCGCACATCACCAGAAGCGGCAATATTCCTATTCCGGCATGTTCCAGGGCGTGAATCGAGCCCATGAAGTGAATCAGGGCCTCTTCTGTTTTCTGCTGCAATTCTTCGTCAATGGAAATCCAGAGGCCTTCGGTATCGAACACGAACGGGGGCGCGTCCAGGGCGGTTACGCCCAAAAGCCTGCCGGTGCGGGTGCAGCGCCGCTCATATCCGGTAATCTGCTCAGTTACCCGCAGCCTTCCAAAATACATGGGGCAGCCCGAAAGCCGTTTTTGATCCCGCACTTCCAGAATCAAGGTTTCTTTTTCCGAACGCACCCTGGTGTAGTAAGAAGTTTTGGCGGGGGCGGCGTAAATGGTGCGGGTGGCTTCGTCAATCCGCTCAATCTGAAAAGTTCTGCCGCCGTGAATATAAACCGCGCCGGGGTGAGTTTCATGCCAGGCCCGCAGGCCGTCAATCGTTCCAATCACGTTCCCCTGCTGGTCAACAATCAGATGGGTGGATCCGGAACCGCGCAAATCCACATGCCGCTGCGGGCGTTTGCGGGCGGAATAGTAAACTTTGCCGCAGGCAGAGCGTAAAAGCTCGCCCGCCAGCACCTGTTTTTCGGCCTGCTCTTTCACCTCCGGGGTAAACCACGCCTCATCCTCCCTGATGGGCAGCTCGGCCGCGGCGCAAGGCAAATGCCTGCCCATAATTACCGGGTTATAGGGGTTCAGCACCGCCTGCTCCGGCGGGCGGCTGAAAAAATCTCCCGGCTCGCGAATAAAATGCTGGTCCAGGGCGTCTTCCTGAGCCACGAACAGCACAGCGCTTTCCTGCCCCTGGCGGCCTACCCGGCCCCCGCGCTGCATGAACGACATCACCGTGCCGGGGTACCCCACCAGAATGCACAAGTCCAGGCCGCCGATATCTATTCCCAGCTCCAGCGCCGAAGTGGTGATTACCGCCAGAAGTTCGCCCCGTTCCATCCTGGCTTCAATGTCCCTTCGCTCTTCAGGCAGAAAACCCGCCCTGTAAGCGGAAATTCTGTCTTTATACGGCCCGGCCTTGTCTCCGGCCCACATGCTGATCAGCTCGGTCATGCGGCGCGACTGGCAATAGACTATGGTGCGCAGGCCGCGGGCCAGGGCAGATTTCAAAAGCTGGATAGCCACGGTGGATGGGCTGCCCGCAGGGTCGAGAAACACGAAATGGCGTTTCCCGCGCGGAGCCCCGCTTTCGGTAACCAGCTCGCACTTCAGGCCGGTAAGGTTTTCCGCAAGCTCGCCCGGGTTGCCTATGGTGGCCGAGCACATCACAAACGCGGGGTCGCTTCCATAGTGCCTGCAAACACGGCGCAGGCGCGTGAAAAGCTGGGCCATGTGCGAGCCCAGAAGGCCCCGGTAGGTGTGAACCTCGTCCACCACCACAAAATCAAGCCCGGCCCAGAATTCGGCCCAGTTTTCATGAAAGGGCAGAAGCGCCAGATGCAGCATTTCAGGGTTGGTCAACAGCGCATGGGGAGGGTTTTTACGAATTTTTTGGCGGAAATAACTGCTGGTGTCGCCGTCATAAATATCCGCCTTCACCCGCGCCTCTTCAGGCCAATGCGCAGTGAGGCGTTCCAGCGCCGCCTTCTGATCCTGAGCCAGGGCCTTGAGCGGAAAAAGGTAAAGCGCCCTGGTGTCGGGGTTGGCGAGGCAGCGCTCAAGCACGGGCAGGTTGTAAATCATGGATTTGCCGCTGGCCGTGGGGGTGGCCGCCAGCACGTGGCGGCCCGCGCGCACCAGGTCGCAGGCCCGGGCCTGATGGGTATAAAGCTTTTCAATGCCCTGCCGGGCTATCACATCGGCCACCGCTCTGGGCCACTGCCGCACCCCGTCCGCATGGCGCGCGGCCTCAGACGGCATTATTCTGTGATCGGCAATTTCAGCGGAAAGAGCTTCGGCGTTGAGCAAAGCGGCAATATATTCGGCAACTGGGCTGGACATCGTTTAATTATAAAACTCCCCCCACCGATAAGCAAGCCGGGTTTTTCCTGCGCAAGGAGGCAACGGCGAGGCAAAACCGCCGCAATCAGCCACCGGCGGCCTTTCTGCGGGGTCATGGCAAAAAGCATGAGGTTTTCGGGAAAAA
>CAZDJL010000173.1:0-3677 GCA_964505745.1 uncultured Desulfovibrionaceae bacterium
TTAAGCTCAAAATCTGCCATTGCCTGAAAGGAGAAAAGTTTGCCAGGGCTTTGCCTGTCGCTTGGCGGCGATATAAGCGTTAATTGTTGCCCCTTTGGCATGGGGGCTTTAAGGCGCGCTCTCAGGCGCTTAACGGCGTAAGCGTTATGCCTTGCCGCGGGTAGGGCGGCGGCGCTCTTAGCCCTGCAAAGCTTTTACCGGAAGCGCCTTGCAACATTAAATGCTTCGGCGGCAAAAAACCGGGCCGGGGATGCACAGATACACCCCGGCCCGGTTTATACAATAGCACAGCCAGCGGGGGAAACCCCGCGCAGCAGCTACTTGACTTCGACGCTGGCGCCGGCTTCCTGAAGCTGCTTTTGGGCATCAGCGGCTTCTTCCTTGGAAACGGCTTCCTTGATGGGCTGGGGAGCTCCGTCAACCTTGTCTTTGGCTTCTTTGAGGCCAAGGCCGGTGAGGGCGCGAACAACTTTGATAACTGCGATCTTGTTGTCGCCAGTGGCAGTGAGGATTACATCGAATTCAGTTTTTTCTTCAGCGGCGGGCGCGGCGTCGCCAGCAGCGGGGGCGGCGGCAACAGCCACAGCCGGAGCGGCGGCAGATACGCCGAACTTCTCTTCCAGTTCCTTGATGAACTCGGAAAGCTCAAGAACGCTCATGTTAGCAATAAAATCAACTACTTGTTCTTTGGTAACGGACATTGGAATTTCTCCTTAAATTTTGCTTGAGATTAACACTCTGCGGTTTGCGTTTATCAGGTTAAGCTGCGGCTTTCTGTTCTTCAATAGCCTTGAGGCAGTAAAGCATGCTGCGAATGATATTGGCAAACAAAGACACAAACTGGGTGGGCACAGCGTTCATGGTGCCAAGAGCCCTGGCCAGAAGTTCTGGCTTTCCGGGCAGCTTGGACAATGCAACAACATCGTCTACGCTGAGCACGCGGCCGTCAAGGTGACCGTGGCGCACTTTGAACAGCTTGCTGTTCTTGGTGAACTCGCTGACTACCTTGGTCACTGGAATCGGGTCTTCAAAAGCGAGGGCTATAGCGCAGTTTTCTTTAAACATATCTGCAATGCCCTCTTGCGGGGTGCCTTTAAAAGCAATGGAAGCAAGGGTGTTTTTTACAACGTAAAATTCACCGTTTATCTCGCGAATCTTGCTTCTAAGAGTGGTGAGCTCTTCCACCGGCATGCCCTTGAAGTCGGTAACCAGCGAAATAGAGGCAGCTTCGGCACGGGCCTTGAGCTTTTCTATGATTGCTGATTTTTCAGACCTTTTCACTAGAGTCTCCTTCAAAGTCTTGTTTTGCACTGGTGGAAATAGCAAAGCTAAAGAAAAGTCTCGGCAGGGTTTACGCCTTAGCCACCTGCTGTCTTCAACTTGTATTTCCAGGCCTCTGCCAAAGATCAGTAGATAAATACCGATCAAAAAGGCTGAACTGGTCAGCCCGGACATGCCTATGCGGCACGTCTGAATATTGCGTCAAATACGCAACACCCCGTCAGGAAGAAGGTCAGACGCCTGCCCCCCGGGCCGCAAAAAGGGGAAATGAGTGCGGCCTTTTTGTGAAGGCTAGCCTTCAACAAATTTTTTCAGTTCGCTGGGGTCTACCTTGAAACCCACACCCATAGTGGTGGAAACAGCCATGGATTTCATGTAAGCGCCTTTTGCGGCGGAAGGCTTCAAGCGGTTCACGCTGTTAAGCAGGGCCTTCAGGTTATCCAAAATCTTTTCCGGGCCAAAGCTGACTTTGCCCAGGGGGGCGTGCAGCACGCCGGCCTTGTCTACCTTGAATTCCACGCGTCCGGCCTTAATTTCCTGAACCGCGGCGGCCACGTCAAAGGTAACAGTGCCGGTCTTGGCGTTGGGCATGAGCCCGCGCGGGCCAAGCTGGCGGCCTATCTGGCCAACCAGGGCCATTACATCGGGGGTGGCGACTACGGCGTCAAAATCCATCCAGCCTTCTTTAATCTTTTCAACCAGATCTTCCGCTCCAACAAAATCTGCGCCAGCCTGCTTGGCTTCCGCTTCTTTGTCGCCCTTGCAGAAAACGGCAATGCGAACAGTTTTGCCAAGGCCGTGAGGCAAGGCAACAGCGCCGCGCACCATCTGGTCGGAGTGCTTTGGATCAACCCCAAGAGCGAGGGCCACATCCACAGTTTCATCAAATTTGGCGAAAGAGGACTCAATTGATCCTTTTACCGCATCTTCCACACTGCGCAACTGGGCGCGGTCAACTCCCTCTAAAACCTTACGATATTTTTTACCATGTCTTGGCATGGTTAACCGTCCTTTTTAGTTAAAGGTCTTCAAATCTCCTGCCCTAAAATAAAAAAAGGCAGTACAATTGATTATGGACGCTTTACTTAACATCAATGCCCATACTGCGGGCAGTGCCCATAATGGATTTCACGGCAGCTTCAAGGGAAGCCGCGGTGAGGTCGGGCATTTTAAGCTTTGCGATCTCTTCCACCTGAGCCATGGTAACCGAACCAACCTTGTTGCGGTTTGGCTCGCCGGAGCCTTTCTGCACTTTAGCTGCCTTGGCGATCAGAACAGCGGCAGGAGGAGTTTTGGTAATAAAGGAAAAAGAGCGGTCAGAGTACGCGGTGATTACCACCGGTATGATCATGCCCTTTTCTTCCTGGGTTGCAGCGTTAAACGCCTTGCAAAACTCCATGATATTCAAGCCGTGCTGGCCGAGGGCCGGACCCACGGGCGGTGAGGGGTTGGCAGCACCAGCCGGAATTTGAAGTTTAATTTTGGCAATTTCTTTCTTGGCCATTGCAGTTATCCTTGTTGTTCGCCTAGGTAAATCCTAGCCTTTAATTACCTGCACAAAATCGAGTTCCACAGGCGTTTGGCGTCCGAAGATGGACACGGACACCCGAAGCTTGCCCTTGTCGAAGTTCACATCCTCGACAACGCCGTTAAATCCGGCAAAGGGGCCATCAATAACCCGCACTTCGTCACCCCGGTCGAAGTTGAACTTGGGTCGGGGTTGTTCCTGGCGGCTTTCCATCAAGGACAGGATGTGTTCAGCTTCGCTGTCCAGCATCGGGGCGGGGCGGTTTTTGCCACCCACAAACCCGGTAACCTTGGGTATGGACTGCACCAAATGCCAGGACTGGTCGGTCATGACCATACGGATCATCACATAACCGGGGTAGAACTTGCGGGTGGAGGTGCGCTTGGCTCCCTTCACCAGTTCCACCACTTTCTCGGTGGGAATAATCACACTTTCAATGGTCCCCTCATCCTGGCCGGTGCGGATCATTTCGCGAATGGTCTGCTCCACCCGGTTTTCAAAACCGGAGTAGGTGTGCAAAATATACCAGCGAGCCTTGGGGGTAGATTCCATTTCAGTCATGGCGTGCCTGTCCGTTATGAAAGTATTAGATGCATAAGTTTGCTCAGGCCAAAGTCAACCAGGCCAAGATAAAGGCACATTACAGACACCAGAGCAAGCACCGCGAGAGTGGTGGCGAGAACCTCCTTTCGGGTAGGCCAGACCACCTTCTTAAGCTCAAGCCGGGATTCACGCAAATACTGGCTAAACTCTGCAAGCTTGCCGGGTTTTTCTGCTTTTTGCTGTGCCATTTTTTTCTGCCTTAGCTGATTTTGGCAGGGCAGGAGGGATTCGAACCCCCAGCATCCGGTTTTGGAGACCGGCGCTC
>CAZDJL010000174.1:0-3666 GCA_964505745.1 uncultured Desulfovibrionaceae bacterium
AGACAGGCCCGTTTCTAAAGCGGGCCTGCGTGTTTCTGGAGCTTGGCCACAGAGGAAAATCAGGTTGCATTAAACTGTGCCTCTGACCCAAGCCTTGCCAGAAACGAACCCATTTGGTCCAGAACAGGGAAAAATCGCATATCCCAAACGGCAGATGGATTAGAGTCTGAACCTGAAACAATTACCGCGGTGCGGTCAATATTTGCACTACCGGTTATCTCCCGGGGCAGGAATGTTCCCAAGTGTTTGCAGCAGGAAATAGGCCTGAAAAAAGGGCCTTGCGGCCCTTTTTAAAATAATGCTCACCCCAGATGTTTTTGAATCAGCTGATTGACCATTCCCGGGTTGGCCTGCCCCTTGGTCTTGCGCATAACCTGACCAACGAAAAAGCTGATCAGTTTGGTTTTGCCGCCTTTGTAGGCCTCGACTTCATCCGGGTTTTCGGCAATCACCTCAAGAACGGCTGTTTCCAGGGCTCCGCTGTCTGAAATCTGGGCGAGGCCTTTGTCCGCCACATATTGTTTTGGGGAGGCGCCGCTTGTGAACAGGTCGCCAAAAATATCATGTGCGATTTTTGTGCTGATTTCGCCATCGGCCAGCATTCTGGCAAGTTCCGCCATTCCTTCCGGAGTGATTTTGCAGCTTGCCCATCCTTGTTCCTGTTGGTTCAATTCGCGCAGAAGTTCGCCAAGAACCAGGTTGGCCAGGCGTTTCGGGTCGTTGAACAGGGCGAGTGTTTTTTCATAATAGTCGGCCAGAGCTCTTTCTCCGGTAATTTGGGCGGCATCTTCAAAAGAGAGCCCCCAGCTGTTTATGAAACGCTGCATGCGGTCGGCGGGAAGCTCTGGAAGTTCCTCTCGCCAAACAGCCAGCATCTTGTCGTCCAGGTACACCGGCACGAGATCCGGGTCCGGGCAATAGCGGTAGTCGTGCGCCTCTTCTTTGGAGCGCATGGAGAAGGTGGCGTTTTTATTCGCGTCATAAAGCCTCGTCTCCTGCACTATGCTCCCGCCCTCTTCCAGCACTTCCTTGTGCCGCTCTATCTCATATTCCAGCGCGCGCAGCACGTTACGGAAAGAGTTGATGTTCTTGAGTTCGGTGCGGGTTCCAAGCTGGCCGCTTCCCTTGGGTCGTATGGAAACGTTCACATCACAGCGGAAATTCCCCTCTTCCATATTGCCGTAGGAAACACCCAGGTAGAGAGCTATGTTGTGCAGGGCCTTGAGGTATGCAACAGCCTCTTCCGGGCTGCTAATGTCCGGTTCGCTGACAATTTCCGCCAAGGGAACTCCGCCCCGGTTAAGGTCCACAAAGCTTTGGTTGGTGGATTGGGAGTGGATGGTTTTGCCCGCGTCTTCCTCCAGGTGATTTCTGGTGATGCCGATTTTTTTAGTCTGCCCGTCCACGTCAATTTCCAGATGGCCTTTTCCGCAAATGGGGGGGTCGTATTGCGAAAGCTGGTAGCCCTTTGGCAGGTCGGGGTAGAAGTAGTTTTTGCGCGCAAAAATGGAAACGGGGTTGAGTTCGCAGTTAAGGCTCATACCCAGTTTCGCGGCATACTCAACCGCCTTCTTGTTTAAAACCGGAAGGATGCCGGGCATGCCGGAACAGATGGCGCAGACATTTTCGTTGGGCTCCTTGCCGAACTCCGTTGAACAACTGCAAAAAAGCTTTGATTCGGTGGCGAGTTGGACGTGAACCTCTAGGCCGATTACTGTTTCATACTGTGGCATGGGGGAACCTGATTTATTTTTTGGCGTACAGGGCCGGGTTTAAGTTGGGGTCGTTATACATTTTAAACTGGTAGTATACTCTGGGGCGCTTCGCGCCATTCGCATAATCGTCTATCAGCTCAAGTATGGAGGTGAACAGGTCATCGCGCTGTTCGTAAAGGGTGGCCAGTTTCTGCCTGCATGTGTTGATGTGGCCCTGATCCACGTCTGTGCGTTCGGTTTCTTCGTTCATGTGATATGCCTTCAGGCTAAGAATCGACATCCGGTCAACGGCCGCCCCGATGGATTCCGTGTTGTAGCGGGCTGGCGCGCTGCTCATGTGGGGAATGCACATGTTGATGATGCAGGCGTCCACTTTTTCCATAAAATCGTTGCGGCGCTGGTTGAAGCCGTCAATAGTCCTTTTACACTTGGCAATCACGTCGTCGCCCACGTCTTTGCGTCTGGCCTGGTCTTCAGTGTGCCACAGCTTGAAATTCATCAGGTGCTGGGCAAGAGCCAGGGCAATCAGGCTTTTTTCGCCGCTTTCCCCCTTTTCAAGGTCGGGGCTGCAAACGTCCTTGGTGTCCATAGGTTCATCGGCGTGCCAGTCGGCAGTGGCCTTGTCCTGGGAGGCTTTCGCCTTTAAAAGGGCGTCCTTAACGAAAGTAAGCGTGTTTTCAGACATTAGATCCATCCATTGATTTTAAAAAATGAGTGTGAGCACACTGGAGAATTGTAAACCAAAATCGGGAAAAATAAAAGGGCGGGGAACGATAAAATCAGGTCTCCCGTATAAAGCCGCGGTCGCGCAGCACCGCAAAGTAGGAGCTTTGAGGCAGAAATCCCATCAGGGCGCGGCTGGGGCTTTTGGTAATGGAAATCCTGTCGCCCGGCTCCAGCGGAAATCCTTCCTGGCCGTCGCTGGTGAGGAAAATGCCGGTGTTGTCCAGGTCCACATCCAGCCAGACCGCGTGCTTGGGGCCTACAATAAGCGGCGGCATACGGTTGAGAAAAGGGCATATGGGGGCGAGTATGAACGCATCCACGTCGGGGTAAACCAAGGGGCCTCCGGCGGAAAACGCATAGCCGGACGATCCGGTGGGGGTAGCCACCACCAGGCCGTCGGCCCGCAGGGTGCCCACATCTTCCCGGTCAATGTGCATTTGCAGGCTGATCAGTTTGGCAATATTGCCGTAGCGCAGCACAACATCGTTAACCGCCTGGCCTTTTTCAATAACTTCGCCCTTGCGCTCCACTTGCCAGTCAAGCACCAGGCACTTTTGCAGGTCCAGGCCATGGGAGAGCGCTGTGCGGAGGTCCTCCTGCCATGTTTTTTCGGCAACTCCAGCCAAAAATCCAACTTGACCGAGATTGATTCCAAGCACGGGGATGTTCGTGCCGATTACGGCCCTGAGCGCCCCAAGCATGGTTCCGTCTCCCCCCAGAACCAAAACCAGATCAGGGGCGGTGTGACCCATCCATGAAATTTCGCCGCAGGGCTTCTGCTTTGCTTGCCAAGCCTGAATTCCCTGCGCGGCAAACCATTTGGTCACTTCATTGGAAAGGGACGCGGCTTTTTGCTGGCCCGGGCGCAAAACAAGGCATACTGATTCAATCTGGTTTAGTCTCATTTCAGCCTGATTTTTGAGGTTGAACGCCGTCAAGTTTTGGAGAAGACGGCACGGCCTTCTTATGCCTTTTTGATGCGGCTGCTGTCAATGGTAAATAAAATCCTATTTGCGGGCTTGGGTTTTTTTGTGCTGCACAGCGTGTAAAGTTTATTTTGGAGCTTTTCAGAAACGGGTTTCTCCACATATGGGCATCCACGTTTTTACATTGCTGGTTGAAGGCGGAGAAGGAAACAGAGATTTCTATTTGAGCCGGATTATATTCGTTCCGGGTGAGGAGCAAAAGCGCGATGTTTCGGGATGTCCCGCTGGAAGATCGGAAG
>CAZDJL010000175.1:0-3620 GCA_964505745.1 uncultured Desulfovibrionaceae bacterium
GGCGCTGAGCTGAAAAAAACGCCTGCCCCGCCAGCCGGGCAGCTCCGCTTCAAAATTATCTGTCAGCGAGGGCGGAGCCCGCCTGCTCAACCCGTTGCGGACGTTGTAAAAAAGACTATGCAATGGCAAGGCGTTTCAACCGGAGATACTGCTTCAAAGATAAAAAACATTAAAAAATTATATTTTTATCGAAACTGACCGATTAGTTATGCTACAGGGCAACACTTGCCCGGGGTAACTCACAAAAAAGGGTTATGCAATGCTTAAGGCAAAACACGCTTACTTACAAACCCAGGCAACCACCACCTCGCAGGGCGATCTTGTGGTCATGTTATATGACGGCGCCATCAATTTTCTGCGGCGCGCAAAGCAAAAAATGGAAGAAAAAGATTTTGCCGAAAAAGGAATCCTGATTTCCAAAGCGCTTGATGTTATCCAGGAAATGGATTCATCCCTGAATATGGAAAAAGGCGGCGAATTGTCGAAAAATTTGCATAGCCTTTACACTTATGCTCAAGGAAAACTCCTTCAGGCCAACCTGAAAATGAATCAGGACTATGTGGAGGAAGTCATAAAAATCCTCTCATCCCTGCGTGAGGCTTTCGCCTCCATTGCAAACAGCCCGGAAGCGTTCCAGGCCCAGAAAGAAGCCCCGGCGCAAACACCCGTGAACACAAACCAGTTCAGGGATACGGGCCCGTTCGGCATTAACGGGCCGAAACAACAGCCCGCGCCCGCCCAAACACCCGCGCCAAACGCTTCTTTCGGGGCAAAGGCCTACCAGCAGCAAGCCGCCGTGTTCGGAAGCCAGGCCGCCGCACAGCTAAACCCGCCAATGCAGGGCCACCCGGCAAGCAGCCGCACGGAACCTACAAGCGCTACCCCCTTGGCAACGGAAACGCCTGCGCAGGCGCCTCAAAAGCAGCCGGAGCAAACAGTTGTTGCCAATGCAAAAGCAACCCCTGGACCAGCCGCGGAAAACCCGCAGGCGGCAGCACTTACCGGGTTTGCCCGTCAGATGATCAACAGCAGCCTGTATAAAAAAATGGCCATGAACGCCAGCCCCCAGGCCGCGGAAAAATAAGGCGTTTCTGTTTTAAAAATGCCCGGCAGCCAAAGCCGTGCAGGTGCTGGAAACAGGTGGAACCGGTTTTCCCGTTCAGCCTAAAAACCGCCAGAGCAATTGATGTTTGGAATACCACTTGGCAGCAGGCAAATTCCGCCTGTTCCCTGTTCAAATATTTTCCAGCCACTTCGCCGAAATATACGCCGAAGAGGCCACCTCAAAAGCAATTTACCCAGAAAAGCCTCCCAAAAGGAGGCTTTTCTGGGCTTTCTATTTTGAAAAAACCTCTTCGGTCACTGGCAACGCCTCAACCCCCAGGCCTTCGGCAAGCCTGATTCTGCCCAAGGCCTTTTTATACTCAATGGGAGTCACTTTCAAAAACAAGGGCAAAGCCGCCTGCCAGTCGCCCAAAACGTCTCTGGCCAGGGGGCTGCCGGTCAGCCGGCAGTGCCTGCCAAGCAAATCCTTCAAAAGCCTGCTGTCCTCAATTTGCCATACGCTCTCCAGATCCACGCCGTCCATATTGCAGCGGGTCTGGAAAGTTTCGCCGGGGTCGTACACATACGCCACGCCCCCGCTCATGCCCGCAGCGAAGTTGTATCCAGTGGAGCCAAGCACAACCACCACGCCCCCGGTCATATATTCGCAGCCGTGATCGCCCAGCCCTTCCACCACGGCAACCGCGCCGGAATTACGCACGGCAAAGCGCTCTCCCGCGCTTCCGCCAACAAAAAGCTCTCCTCCGGACGCGCCATACAAGGCCACGTTGCCAATAGCCGCCTGGGCCTGCCCGTGCACTCCGGGTATGCGGTCGGGGGCCACAATCACAGTGCCGCCGGAAAGCCCCTTGCCCACATAATCGTTGGCCTCGCCTCTTATTATAAGGCTGATGCCGCGAACGAGAAAAGCTCCCGCGCTCTGCCCGGCAGACCCCTTCAGCAAAATTTCTATACTGCCCGGAGGCAGCCCGTCATCGCCGCAACAGCGGGCCACTTCCCCGGAAATATAGGCGGCGGCGGCCCTGTTGGTATTATGAATGATTCCTTCAAACCGCATGGGATTTTTTTGACCCGCCCGGATTCCGGGAACCAGTTTTTCGCGCATGCCCCTGTCCAGCATTGATTCGGGAAGCTGTTCAAACAAAGGATGCCCGCTCCCGGTCTCGTTTTCTTGCCGTGGCAAACGGTCGGGAACACAGGGGGAAAGAAGCCGGGACAAATCGAGCAGACGCGCATTGCCCCGAACGCGGCCCGAAACCTTCAACCTGTCCGCATGCCCCTGCATTTGCCCGGCCGATCTGAAACCAAGCGAGGCCATTCGCTCCCGCAAATCGGAAGCGAGAAACCGGAGATAGTTTTCCACATGTTCAGGCTTGCCCATAAATTTTGCGCGCAATTTCTCATCCTGGGTGGCAATGCCCACCGGGCAGGCGCCAAGGTGACATTTGCGGCACATCACACAGCCAAGGGAAACCATCAAGGCCGTACCCAGGCCGAATTCCTCCGCCCCCAGCAGCGCGGCAGCCGCAAGATCCCGTCCGGTTCGCAACTGGCCGTCCGCCTGCAGCACAACCCGGTCGCGCAGGCCGTTATGCACCAGCGCCTGATGCGCTTCCGCAAGCCCCAGTTCCAGCGGAAGGCCCACAAAATCCAGAGCAGTGCGGGGTGAAGCCCCTGTTCCGCCATCGTGACCCGACACAAGAATTATATCTGCTCCGGCTTTGGCAACGCCGCAGGCCACCGTTCCTATGCCTGTGCCCGAAACCAGTTTTACCGATATTTTCGCAAACGGATTCACCTGCTTCAGGTCGTAAATAAGCTGGGCCAAATCTTCAATGGAATAAATATCATGATGGGGCGGAGGGGAAATCAGGGTTACCCCCGGCGTGGTTCCGCGCACCTCGGCAATTTCAGCGCTTACCTTGTACCCCGGAAGCTGCCCTCCTTCGCCCGGCTTTGCCCCCTGGGCCATCTTTATCTGAATTTCATCCGCGTTCACAATATAGGCGGCTGTTACCCCGAACCTGCCGGATGCTATCTGCCGGATGCGCGAGCGGGCGCTCCCGGAAGGATGCTTCCGCTCTGCGGCCAGAGTTTCTTCTGTTACCGGAAGCGGCAGGTTGCGCCCGGCATGCTCGCCGCCTTCCCCCGAGTTGGAGCGGGCCCCCAGCCGGTTGCAGGCTATGGCAATGGCCTCATGCGCCTCCGGGCTGATGGAGCCGAAAGATATCGCGGCTCCGGTGAAACGGCGCAGTATTTCCTCTTCCGCCTCCACATCGGACAGGGGAATGGGCGCTTCATGAACGAATTCCAAAAGCCCGCGCAAGGTTACCGGACACCCTCTCTGATTGTCGCTTTCCGCCGCATATGCCCTGTATGCTTCCCTGTCATTCTCGCGCACCGCCTTCTGCAATGAACGCACGGCCTGGGGGGTCCACAGATGACGTTCCCCCTCTTTACGGAAACGGTAGAGGCTTCCCTCCGGAAGCTCTTTCTGACTGTCGGCGGATAACGCCCGGCGGCACACGTCATAGGCGATCTCGCCAAGCCCCACC
>CAZDJL010000176.1:0-3614 GCA_964505745.1 uncultured Desulfovibrionaceae bacterium
AAATCATCTCGCAGTTCAAGCAGATAAAACAACGCGCCGAGTTTGAGAAAGCCCTGTCGGAAGTGCAGGAAGCCACGGTTTCCACCCACTCGTTCAACGAAGATTCCTATGCGGGCATAATGACCGCGGTGGAAAAGCTCGACTGGAGCAACTACCAGTCCCGGGTAATCATGCTGATTACCGATGCCGGGCCGCTTGAAGCAGGAGACGAGTACGCATCCACCCGCATGGGCAGCGAAGAGATTGCCGACCTCGCACGGGCGAAGGGAATCAAGGTTGTGGCGGTGCATGTAAAAACGCCTGGCGGGGCCAGCAACCACAACTATGCCCAAAAGGAATATACCACGCTCACCAGGATGCCCGACAGCGGAGAAACCTCATATGTGGGAATAAACGCCTCCAGCTCCGATGCGGGCCGCCGCGCTTTCAGCGCATTTGCCAATTCCATGGGCGGAGTATTCGTTGACCTGGTAAAACGCACCGCTGAAAATACCCAGCTGCCCAGGCCCGCGGCAAAACCCAAAGACGACCCGGCCGACAAAGGCCGCTGGATTGCGGAGAACCTCGGCTATTCCATGCAGCTTGAATATTTGGGCGAAAAAAATAAAATTCGCGCCCCCCAGGTAGTCACTTCCTGGATTACCGACATGGACCTGGCCCGCATGACCAAAAACCGGAACACCCCGGCGGTGGAAGTGGCCGTGCTGCTTTCCAAGGCGCAGCTCAGCGCTTTGCAGCAGCAGCTCAAAATAGTTGTGGACAATGCAGAACGCACCAAGAAAACCGACTCCAAAGACTTCTTTCAGTCCATTCTCTCCGCTTCGGCCCAAATGGCCCGCGACCCCAACATGTTCACCATGAAGCCTGGGGCCAACCTGCAGCAGCTTGGCGTTCTGGGCGAGTTTCTGGAAGATCTGCCCTACAAAAGCCAGGTGCTTTCCATGACCGAAGAGGATTGGTACAACATGCCCGTGGGCCAGCAAACCGCATTCATAAACCGGCTCAAGTCGCGCATAGCGCGTTATGATGAATACGAAAAAGACCGGGACAACTGGGAAAGCTTCGGCGCGGCAAATTCGGACGACTGGCTGTACCGGGTGCCTCTGAACATGCTTCCATAACCCGCCGCAGTCACCGGCACCTTTGGCGGCCGTTTCTTTCAGAAGCTCACGCCCTCAATTGGCAAAGCCTTAAAAATTAAAACCACCCGCATGCGGGTGGTTTTTCGTTTCAAACGCTACTTGACCTCAACAGGCTGAAACGCAGCAAATCAATAAAAAAAGCGCAGGCGAATTAATCTGCCCTGTCAATTATAATCCGGGTTTTAGAACCCAGATTGCGCAACGCGGACACATTACCGGTCAGCCGCCCCAGCACCACCCCCGATGAGCCCAGCTGGGGAGTGAGCCCCGGGCTTGGAGGAGTGGAACCAAAAAAAATGCAGAGCGCCCGCCCGGGGGGCCAATAGGCAAGATCGCCCATCTGCATGCTGGAAACCGCTCCAGCAGACAGATCCAGGCTGTCCTCCGGGACGGATCCATAGAACATGTCGCCCCAGCGCTTCGCCTCCAGCTCCAGAGGCAGGGCGTCCGAAAACACATCTGCGGCCAAAGAGGCGGCTAGCCTTAGTTCAAACTCATACGGTCCGGCCTTTACAACATAGCGACCGTCTTCCGCTTCCGCCGCCGGGCAGGCGAAAAAGAAAAACAATGCTATTGAGAAGGCGAAAGCTCTCCGCCAGAAATTCAGCCCGGAAAACATCTTTCCTCCATCCAATCAGCCGCCCCACGCATCAGGCCCGTCAAGCTTTCTTCCCGCAACCGCAAAAGCCCTTTCCCAGGCCTGGCGGCTTAGCATACGCAACACCGCCGCTCCGGAAAGGGTCATTTTCCTGTGCAACGGCAAGGAGCCGGCCCTTAATTTCAAAGTTTGCCCAACGCCTTTCCAGGCGAACAAAGCCGCCTCGAAATAACTGAGCATAATCAATATCGCCAGCGACAGCTTCCAAAAACTTTCTGGCGCCGCCCATTTTACAATAAGCCCGGCCTCTTTGGCTATGCGGCAGGGCGTAAGCAGAAACAGAAGAGAAGCCCCGGCCCCGGCAATCAGAAAGAGCCTGAGCGCAAGATCAAGCCCCATCATGCCCCCTTCCTGAAGCCCGGCTCCATTGAACAGGGCAAAGCCAACCCGCCCGGCCGCCCAAAGCGCAATAAACCCGAAATATCCCCAAAAAACCTGGCGAAATTTCTTTTTATATCCTCCAAAGCAAATTGCGGTTCCGGCGAAAATAAACCCTAAAGGGATTACCGCTCCCAGCGGGAGATACCATGCGGAAATTCCCGTCAGAAAAACCACTCCAAGCACAATTTTGGGGTGGCAGGCGAGCAGGCTTCTGGCTGTCATCAAAAACCCCAAACCGCTAAACTTTGGCAAAAGCGCCGCTGTGCATAATCAACTGGCGCAAAAACGGAGAATACATAACCAGTGACTTCATCTGCTTATACACAATATTCGCGCGCAAATGCATGCTTTTAAGCAAATAGGCCCGCATTATTCTTTCCGCCCCGTTCGAGTGCAATATCGCCCCGGCCAGGCAGGCGGCCGAAATAAAAGCATAGGAATACCCTTCTGCCGAACTGGGGCTGATAAATCCGGCGGCTTCCCCAATAAGGAAGGCGCCATCCTTGCCAAGGCAAATATCCTCCAGCGAAGGACGCAACAGCGTGCAGCCTTCCCGCCGGAATTCGCCGCTGAAATCATACCCGGCCTGGATCAGATATTTTTTCAGGGTGTCCATATGCTCGCCGGCCTGCTTTGTTTTACGCACCTGGGGCGGCATGGCCATGCCAAGAAGAATGCGGTCGCTTTTGGGAATAATCCAGCCGTAAAAATCAGTTAGCGCGGGGTGGAACACCGCCACATATTCCTTGAACAAATCCGGGCTCAGGCCGGAAGACCCCGGCTTAACGCCAAACACGTCCTGCACCGCAAGATACCGCGATTTATGGGAAGCCTCTTTGCCAATGAACCGCCGTACCCGGCTGTTGGCCCCATCCGCTCCAATCAGGAGTTTGCACTTGTGGCTGAGCCGGCTTCCGTCCGGGGCCCTGAAAGTGATTTCAAACCCCTCTTTTTCACGGCTTATTTCAGCTGCCCGGTGGCCGTAAAGCGTGTCCACGTCTTTGGGAACAAGTGAAAGCAGCCACTGTTCAAACACCGCGCGGGAAAGATTTATGTAGGTAGTGGGATAAACCCGCTCGATGCTGGTGGACAGATCCAGGCCGCGCAAACGGCCGGGCTGAACTTCATCAAGCGCGGAGGCAGGCAGAGCGAATTTGTTGCGGGCAAGCCATTCCTTGGCGTCGGGCGCCAGCAGGCCCCCGCAGCACTTGTCCTCGAAAGCGGCCTGTTTTCCTTTATAGCCGAATTTACGCACCGGATCATGCAGCGGGCGGGCGTCCGCAAGCAACACTTTGCGCCTCAGCCCAAGCTCCCTGGCCAGTATGGCTCCGGCCGGGCCGGCACCGATAATCGCGATGTCGTACAAACCGTCACCTTCTCAAAAATTTTAGATCGGAAGAGCACACGTCTGAACTCCAGTCACAGCGATAGAT
>CAZDJL010000177.1:0-3572 GCA_964505745.1 uncultured Desulfovibrionaceae bacterium
AACGGAAAAGCCCATTTCTGCCGCCCGCCCCGGCGTGGCATTTTAAAGCCGGGCAGCCTCGAAACACGCGCCAGGCAAGCGGGCTTTAAACAAAACAAACAACCTCCCGCTTTTAACCGGATTATGCTTAACATACTGAATTTAGAATACCATGAACTGAACAGCCTGATAACGGGCGAGTTGAAGCAGCCCGCATTCCGCTCCATGCAGGTGTGGAAATGGCTGTGGCAGCGAGGCGCACGGTCTTTTGACCAGATGACCAACATCTCGAAAGACTTGCGCGCGGAGCTTGCTTCACGCGCCCAAATAGTCTGGCCGGAAGTGGAAAAGCGGCAGGAAAGCTCGGACGGAACGGTAAAATTCCTTCTCCGCCTTTCAGACGGCGCCCTGGTGGAAACAGTGCTCATTCCCGGCTCAAAAGGCAGGGTAACTCAATGCCTTTCCTGCCAGGTGGGCTGCGCCATGGCCTGCACCTTTTGCAGCACCGGGAATATGGGATTTACCCGCAACATGAGCATGGAGGAGATCCTGGGTCAGGTTCTCGTTGCCCGCGAGTTTCTGGGAGACTCCCCGGAAAACCCGGTTTTGCGCAACCTGGTGTTCATGGGCATGGGCGAGCCGCTGCTTAACCTGAACGAGGTAATGAGAAGCCTGCGCGCCTTGAACCATGAAAACGGCCTGTCCTTTTCGCCCAGGCGCATCACCGTATCCACCTGCGGAATAAGAAACGGGCTGGTGGAGCTGGGGGAAAGCGGCCTGGCCTTTCTGGCCGTATCCCTGCACGCAACCACTCAAGACCAGCGCGCGCAGATCATGCCCAAGGCCGCGGCCTGGAAACTGGAAGACCTCATAAACACACTCCAGAACTACCCCCTGAAAACCAGGGAACGCATGACCTTTGAATATCTGCTTCTGGGCGGGGTAAACGACAGCATCGAGGACGCCCAGCGCCTGGTGAGAATTCTTTCCAGGGTAAAGGGCAAGCTCAACATCATTGTGTACAATCCGGCGCAGGGCCTGCCCTACAAAGCGCCCAGCGAGGAAAATATCCTTGCCTTCGAGAAATACCTGTGGAGCAAAAACATCACTGCAATCCTGCGCCAAAGCAAGGGCCAGGATATTGATGCCGCCTGCGGGCAGCTGAAAACGGCACATTTGCAGGAAATTGCACTGCCCTCTTGCAAAAATCCGGCATAGGGTCTATCTTAAGCAGACATATTGCTTGGATGAGGATTTGCATGCGTTATTCAACCCGCACGCGATACGGGCTCAGGTTCCTAAGTTATCTGGGCAGGGTATATGAAATGAAAGGCTCCCGCCATCTCGCGCAGCTTAATGAAGTGGCCGAGGCCGAAGAAATTTCGCTTAAATACCTGGAACAGATTGTGCGCAAGCTGAAACCGCTTGCCATACTTGATTCCGTGCGCGGCGTAAAAGGAGGCTACCGCTTGTGCAAACACCCTAACTCCTTCCCGCTCGACAAAATTTTCGACTGCCTGGAAGGAAACATTTCTCCGGTTCCGTGCGTGGCAAAACTGATTGACTGCCCGCGTATGGAATCATGCTCCGCTTATCTGCTTTGGGATGACCTGGATAAGCATGTGCGTTCGCGCCTTGAAACCCTCACCCTGGCCGACATAATGCTCCTGCCCGAAGGAGTGGCCGCCCACGAAATGCCGCCTATGCGGGAAACCGCTAATATCTAATTTTACACTCCACATTCTATTTACTATGGAACTGATGTCCGATATAGACATCAGGTTTGCAGCCGATATTGCTCAATCCGCTTGCAAATGCGCGATTTTTGCGCGCCTGCGGCCAAATCCGCCGCTTTTGGGCATAAAGGAGCCTGTTCATGCCTATTAACATACCCGTTGATTTGCCGGCCAAAGCAACTCTTGAAAACGAAAATATTTTTGTAATCACCGAGGAAAGAGCCTCCAGCCAGGACATACGCCCTCTGGAAATAGCGATCGTCAACCTTATGCCCACCAAAATATCCACCGAAAGCCAGCTTTTGCGCCTGCTTTCCAACAGCCCCCTGCAAGTGAACATCACTTTGGTGCGGGCAGAGGAGCACGAGTCCAAAAACACCTCGCGCGAGCATTTGGACCGGTTTTACACCACCTTCTCCCAAATAAGGAACAAGCGCTATGATGGAATGATTATAACCGGAGCCCCGGTTGAGCAGCTTGATTTCAAAGAGGTGGATTACTGGGACGAATTGTGCGACATCATGGACTTCACGCTGACCAATGTGTTCTCCACCATTTACATCTGCTGGGGGGCTCAGGCCGGGCTCTGGCACCATCATGGCGTGCCCAAGTACGACCTGCCCCGGAAAATGTTCGGGGTGTTTCCGCATACCACGGCAAACCCAAAGGAAACCCTTTTGCGCGGGTTTAACGATGTTGTGTATATCCCGCATTCGCGCCACACTGAAGTCCGGCGCAGCGATATTGAAAAGGTGGAAGACCTGGAAATCATTCTGGAGTCGGATGAAGCAGGCGTATGTACGGTCATAGCCCCCAGATGGCACCAGATATTTGTTACCGGGCACTGGGAATATGACGCCGACACCCTGGCCGCAGAGTACTTTCGCGATGTGGACAAGGGCCTGCCCATAAACATTCCGGCCAACTATTTCCCCGGGAACAATCCGGCCTGCCCCCCGCAGGTAAGCTGGCGCGCCAATTCCCACCTGTTTTTTTCAAACTGGCTCAATCACTACGTTTACCAGGAAACCCCATACGACTTGAATGACCTGGAGCCTTTGCCCCTGGCCAAAAAATAGGACGAAAAGTAAAGGACAAGCCATGAAAAAATACCGTTTAAACACTCTGGCGGTGCACGGAGGCCAAACCCCCGACCCCGGCGAGCTTTCCGTAGGGCTTCCCATTCACCGCACCTCGGCTTTTGCATACAAAAGCGCGGCTCACGCCAAAGCCCTTTTCGACCTGAACGAAGCCGGCAACATTTACACAAGGCTCGGCAACCCCACCATGGGCGTGCTTGAAGAACGCCTCACCCTGATGGAGGGCGGAGCGGCCGCGGTAAGCGCCGCATCCGGCATGGCCGCAATATTCAACACGGTCGTAAACATTGCCCAGGCAGGGGACGAAATTGTTTCGTGCAGCAACCTTTACGGCGGCACCTACACCCTGTTTGACGCAATTTTGCCCCAGCTCGGCATAAAAACCATTCTGGTTCCCCTCAATGATGAAGCTGCGCTTGACGCCGCGGTAACGCCCAAAACCAGGCTGATTTACGTTGAGACCATAGGCAACCCCGGGCTGGATGTGGCCGATATGGAGCTGATTTCCAGGGTGGCCAAAAAACACCATTTGCCCCTGGTTGTGGACTCCACCTTCACCACCCCATGCCTTCTGCGCCCCTTTGAGCATGGAGCCAATGTCATCATCCACTCCTGCAGCAAATGGATTGGCGGCCATGGCACCGGAATTGGCGGCATAGCCATAGACGGAGGCAATTTCGACTGGAACGACCCAAAATTCGAACTTTACACCAAACCCGACCCCAACTACCACGGCCTGGTGTGGGCCGAGGCGTTC
>CAZDJL010000178.1:0-3568 GCA_964505745.1 uncultured Desulfovibrionaceae bacterium
TCGCGTGAACTTCACTCATGGGCAGCCAGTCCTGAAGAATGGTGCTCATGGTGTCCCCGTCGGAAACCACTCCCTCATAAACATAGGGGTTTTCCAAGGTTCCCTGGGCAGGTTCGGGGGCTTCTGCCTGGGGCGCCTCCTGCTCCAGCCGGATGATTTCTTCCTGGTCATCCCCTTTCTGGTCCGAGCAGCTGCGAACGGCAAGAATTAATATAAAACCCAGGGCAAGCAAGAAGGCAACGATTAATACCCGTTGCCTCGCACTGATTTTTTTGCCTTTAAGGCCGCTGAAAAAGTGATTTTTCTTCACGCTTTTATTCCTAAAAAAGGCTCCGGGCTATGCTGAGAGCATATCTAAAAAGTATACACTGCCTGGGGCCATAAAGCCAGTTGATTTTTGGGTGCTGAAAAAGCAGCGCCGTCCGCTTTTCCTCGGCAGGGGAAACCGGCTTTGCGTCAGGCCAGAGCTTGCAGATCGTATGCTCCGCTTTCAACAATTTCTGCCTTTGCCATGTCTCCGGGCTTCAGGCTTTCTCCGCTGATATAGGTGATTCCGTCAACCTCGGGGGCCTGGAACCATGTCCTGCCAATCCAGAGGCCGGGCCATTCACCCTGCGGCTCATCTACCAGTATTTCCATAGTACTGCCGACATGGGCGGCCAGAATTTCTTCACTGATTTCCGCCTGTGCCTGCATAATCAGGCCGCGGCGTTTTTCCTTGGTTTCGTCTGGAAGCTGACCGGCAAGAAGGGCGGCTTTGGTTCCTTCTTCCTGCTGGTAGGCGAATGCGCCCAAGTTATGGAAACGCATTTTTCGCACAAAATCAAGCAGATGCTCAAAATGTTCTTCCCTTTCGCCGGGGTATCCCACAATCAGGCTGGTGCGCAGCGCCGCTTCCGGAAAAATTTCCCTGATCAGGTCGATTGTTTTTGCGGCGTTTTTAGAAAAAGGACGCCCCATGCCTGCGAGTATTTCCGGGTGCGAATGCTGCACGGGCACATCAAAATAGGGCAGCAGCGGCGCATCGATGCTTTTCAGGAAATTTAAAAAATCGCGGGTAAGCCCGCTTGGGTAGAGGTACATAAGGCGCAGGCGGGCAAGCCCGTCTATTCTGGCCAGGTCTTCCAGCAGGCCGCGCAGGGCCTGTTTGTCGTTCAGGTCCCCTCCGTAGGCCGTGAGGTCCTGAGCCACCAGAACGAGCTCTCTCACGCCTTGTGCGGTGAGAGCCTCCGCTTCCCTTGTCAGGTCTTTGCGGGGAAAGCTTTTCAAGGGCCCGCGAATAGCGGGAATGGTGCAAAAGGCGCACTTGTGCTCGCAACCTTCGCTTATTTTTATATATGCGTAAGAGGCGTGCGATCTCATTCTGCCCGGGTTTACGGCAAGGTTTGTGAATTTGTGCCCGGCCCGTTCTTTAAGAGCCGTTTTTATCATCTCCGCCCATGAATCAATCTCGCTCAAATTGAGCCAGATATCCACCTCGGGCAATTCTTTCGCCAGTTCATCCGCTCCATAGCGGGCGGGCAAACAGCCCGCCACAGCAAGCAGGGGGCGTTTTTCCCGGGGCAGGATTTCAATATCGGCCGCGGCCTGAAGAATATTCTGCACAGACTCCTGCACAGCAGGCTTGATGAAGCCGCAGGTGTTTATGAAGACCAGATCGCTGTCTTCAATTTTCTGAGCGGGTTCCAGCGGGTGCAGCGAGCCGAGCAGATGTTCCGTATCCACCCTGGTTTTAGGGCAGCCTAAGCTGATTGAGAAAATTCGCAGTTTCATAAAGCGGTTTGTTGTCGTTTGTACTAATGTATTCAAGCGGCCTAGCCTAATTGTTTTTGAGATGCTGTCAAGTGCCGCCTTGGAGGTTTTAAATACGGCATTATTTTCTTGTTTGGCATGGGTTGCCAAATCCAAATACAGTCTGATATATACTAAAGAAAGTATCGTTTGGAAAAAAACAGTTTTCAAGGAGTAAGACAACATGCAGGAACGTTTTGACTATCAATTCGGGCAAGCCCGTTCGAGTGTTGCGGTCATCAACGCTTTTATGCGCGGCGTGTACCGCTGGATGGGCGTGGGGCTTGCACTCACTGCTGTGGTCGCGGGGCTGATTACCGGCTATATGAAAGCTTTGCCGGCCTATGAACTTGAAATGTTCATGGGGCGCTATGGTATGATCTTTTTCGGCCTGCTCATTGCGGAAATAGTTCTCGTGTTCGGGCTTGCCGCGGCCATCCAGAAAATGTCGGCCCCAGTGGCTACTGGCGTGTTTTTGGCCTACTGCGGAATGTCCGGGCTGACCCTCGGTTTCATTCTGTTTGGGTATACCACTTCTTCCATTGTTTCCGCCTTTGTGGCCACAACCGCCATGTTCGCCGCTTTAAGCATCTACGGCATGTTTACCAGCCGTGACCTTACCTCGCTTGGCCCGATTTTGTTCATGGCCCTGATCGGTTTGATTGTAGGATTTATTGTAAATATTTTTATCGCCAGCGGCCCTCTGGACTATCTGCTTTGCGTAATCGGCGTTGTTATTTTCGCCGGCCTTACCGCATATGACAGCCAGAAGTTGCGTCAGATGGGAGAAATGACCGCAGGCGAAGATGCCGTGGTCGTTCATCGCGGCATGATTATGGGCGCGCTCACACTCTATCTGGATTTCATCAACCTGTTCCTCATGCTGCTGCGCCTCTTTGGCAACCGGGAATAAACAAATAATTCTTGAAACCGCAGGGGCGAAAGGTCTTTCGCCCCTTTTATTTTTCTTTCTTCAAAATAAAGCGGTGGCGCCATGTCCGGCATTTTCAAGATATATACCAGGCTGACCCCTCTGCTTTCCCCTCTGGGGAGGCTTTACGGCTGGCTGATGCAGCTTCGCCGGGGCATGTACCGCAGGGGTGTGATCGGTTCTCGCCGCCCCGTTCCACTAACCGTTTCGGTGGGAAACATCAGCTGGGGCGGCACGGGCAAGACCCCGATAGTGGCCTGGCTGCTTGGCTGGGCTGCCCGGAAAAAGCTAAAGGTGGTGGTTCTCAGCAGAGGCTACAAAGGCAAGCCGCCGAGGCTTCCCTTTTTAGTTGAGGCGCATGGGAGCCCGCTGGAAAGCGGGGATGAGCCGCTAATGCTTGCCAAGCTTTTTCCCGGAGCCTCCGTTTTGGTTGATCCTGTGCGGTCGCGGGCAGTGCGGTTTGCCGAGAAAACGCTTTCCCCCGGTTTGTTTGTTCTGGATGACGGGTTTCAGCACCTGGGCGTTTCCCGGGATTTGAACATTTTACTGCTTACCCCCGATGATTTGGGCGCTGGCTGGAACCGGGTGATTCCAGGCGGAACCTGGCGCGAGAACTCTGGCGCATTGGCGGATGCGGATGTTATCCTCTTACGCCTTGAGAGCGGCTGCACGCAGGATGCGTTTGAGGAGTTGTGCGCTGAAGCCCGTGGCAAGCTTGGCCGGCTTCCGCTGTTTCCTTTTTTTCTGGAAAATACGGGTTTGCGCAGGCTGGGCGGAAAGGAGACCGTCCCCGGCCTGGGAGGAGCTCCCTATAACCTTTTTTGTGGGGTGGGCCGCCCGCAGGAC
>CAZDJL010000179.1:0-3563 GCA_964505745.1 uncultured Desulfovibrionaceae bacterium
TTTGCAGGACAAAGGGCTCGACACCGTTGACGCCAATCTGCATCTGGGGTTTGAGGAAGACTTGCGGGATTACGGGGTAGGCGCCCAGGTTCTGCTGGATTTGGGGCTCAGGGATATTCGTTTGTTGACCAATAACCCTAAAAAGATTATCGGCCTTGAAGGGTACGGTCTGCATATTGTGGAGCGGGTGCCCCTGGATCTGGGCGTTGGCCCTTTCAATGAAGACTATCTGCGTACTAAAAAAGAAAGAATGGGACACTTGCTGAATTCGGTCTGCGACTGTCGAAAATAACTTCCCAAGGGGGAAATATGTGTGCTCAAAAAATAATTGAAGGCATGCTTGATGCCAAAGGATTGAAGGTTGCTCTGGTGGTGAGCCGTTTTAACGATTTCATCACCTCCCGGCTGGTTGACGGCGCAATGGACTGCCTTGTGCGCCATGGTGCGGACTGTAAGGATATTGTAATCGTTAAGGTTCCTGGTGCTTTTGAATTGCCGCTGGTTTGCTCCAAGCTTGCGGAAAGCGGTAAATACTCCGGTCTGGTTGCGTTGGGAGCGGTAATAAGAGGGGCTACTCCCCATTTTGATTTTGTGTGCGCGGAATGCAGCAAGGGGCTTGCCCATGTGTCGCTTCAAAGCTCAATCCCGATCGGTTTCGGGTTGCTCACTTGCGACAATCTTGAGCAAGCGGTTGAACGTGCCGGAAGCAAAGCCGGCAACAAGGGCGTTGAGGCGGCCCTCGCCATGCTTGAAACTGTAAAGGTTTTGGAGCAGATATGATGGCAGAAGCCGCAGTGAACAACATTTCCAGTGCCCAGAAGCACAAGGGCGCTCCAAAAGGCAGGCGTGCCGCCAGAAATTATGCTTTCCAGGTTTTATACAGCCTTGTGTTCAACTCCCCCTCGGGGCCTGAAGAGCTTAGAGACGTCTTTTCCAAAGCCAAAACCATCAAGGACGCCTCGCTTGTAAGTGGCGCGGATGAGCCGGAGCAGGCCAGGCCCGAGGGTTTTGCCTGGGAAATTGTGTATGGCGTGTGGTCCAAAACAGAAGAACTTGATAAAATCGTCGCTGGTTTTTCTGAAGGCTGGAAGGTCGAGCGTCTTGGGCGTGTGGAGCTGACAGTGCTTAGAATCGCGGTTTACGAGCTTCGCTATAACCCTGATGTGCCGGCTAAAGTTGTTATCAGTGAAGCGCTTGAGCTTGCAAAAAATTATGCCGACCAGAAGGCGCTGGCCTTTATAAATGGAATTTTGGACAATGCGGCCAGAACGGCGCCGGATCTTTAGATATAAGCGGGAAGAAATCTGGAAAAAGCTAAGCTTCAATAATGGCTGCAAGCCTTGTCAATACTGTTTGATATAATCATCCAGGTTGTCGGCATCGCAGCTGCGGCTTACCCAGAACGCTGCGGCCCAAACCATTATCGCGGTGGCCTGGGTATCGTCCAGCCTGCGCAATTTGGCTTCAAGGCTGGCCTTGCTTGCGCCGTGCTTGTTGTGGATGGCTCCCACATCGCAGGAATCCATAACCCGCAAAATTAAATAGGAAAGCCTGGTATTTTCAGGAAGAAGGCGCAAGTCTTTATGTGCCTCCACAATGGTTTTTAGTTCAGGCGCGGAGAAAATTTCTTTAACGGTGTGCACTGCCCTGAAAAATGTATCTACAGCCCAAGGTAGAATGAATTCCGCCCCGGCGCTTTTGGTGCGGAAGTAGTCTTTAAGCCATTTTTCTTGTTCGCTGGAAATTCTGGCAGCTACTTGAGGCATTCTTTTCTCCTCCATAAGTCCTTGCTTTGCTGTAATTATAATTGTTTTTTTTCACACATTTAAATTATCATAAAGTATAATAGCGTATGTTTCAAGATAATATCTAGAAAAATTTAAGATATTCTTTCACTTGCCATTTTTTAAATAAAGATTACCTTTCCCGCTGAGGAGCACTTGTTTATGCCATTTATTCTTGCTGCCGTTCTTTATATTGTTCTTGAAGGGTACATACTGTTTTGGGCTGCTGATTTAATTGGCCCGTTGTGGGTTTTTCTGCTTTTGGCTGCTTCGGCATTGTTTGGGGTGTATCTGGTGCGTTCTCATGGCCTTGCTGTTTTCTTTCGTGCAAATCAGGCTTTGGAGCGGGGCGAGTCTCCACACGCGGAGATGCTTGATGGAATAGTTCTGTTTTTTTGTGGCATTATTTTCATCATTCCCGGTTTTTTAAGCGATATTATTGTGTTGCCTTTACTTGTTCCCGCGTTAAGAAGGGCGGTTGTTCGCCGGATGGGAAAGCGTATGCAGCAGCCACATCGCCATTTTTCATCTTCCGCAGAAAATTGGAGTTGTGGAGGCGTTGAAAACAAGGAATACCGGGAATCAGGTGGACGCCGCGGCCCCTTTGTATTTTACAAATTTTTTATGTCCGGGCAATTTTCTGAACAAAACACAAGGCCTTTTGAAAAAAAGGAAAATGATTTTTTTGATGGTGGCTATAAAAATTCGGACATAATTGATGTTACGCCCAATCGTCCGGCAGATGGCAATCCGGAGCTTCCGCCTAAAGATGGTGGAAGGGACAAAAAGTGAAAATGTAGATTGAGTGTGCAAAAAAAACAGTTGAAGAAAAAACGGTCCGGATTTGGAGGAATAGCGCACAGGCCGCCGGGAGCTCCGTTTTTTTGGCGTGAGTGCGGCATGGCGGCTACGCGCAAGGCGGGGAAAATTTTCAACCGCCTTTTGGTGGGGCAGTGGACTCTGGTTCTGGATGCCAAAAATATACCCTATATATTAATTCGCCAAAAAGGCTTTACTTTGCTTTTTGTGCCCCCCCTGTTTGCAAACCGTGCATGTTCTGAAATTTGTTCCTTTTTGAAGGAGCCTCCGCTCAAATCTAAAGTAAAAGCAGCCAAAAATCCGGCAAGTATTCAGCCTGTATTTCTTGCGCTTCTGGCGCTGGTGCTTTGGCACGCCTTGCGCATGGGCTGGTGGGGGGGCTTGGGCATCACCCCGGAAGAATGGCTGGAAAAAGGCTCTCTTAACGCTGGAGGGCTTATTGGCAAGGGAGAGTGGTTCCGCGCGGTGACATCGCTGACCTTGCATGTGGATGCGGAGCATCTTTTGGGGAACTGCCTTTTCGGAGGGATTGTGCTGGTTGTGCTGAGCCTGCGCATAGGTGCGCTGAACGCTTTGTGTCTGTCTTTTCTTTCGGGGATTGCCGGCAACTTGCTGGCTGTTTTTTTGCGCATGGGGTCAGACTATAGCAGCGTTGGAAGCTCCACCGCTCTTTTTGGGGCTATGGGTGTTTTGTGCGGGCTGGCAATTGCATTGCGGGATACGGTCGGTTGGCGGCGTATTTTTTTCCCTTTGGCTGCGGGGCTTTCCTGGTTGGCTTTCTTGGGAATGGAAGGGGTGAGAGTGGACATTCTTGCCCATGTTACCGGGCTTGCCAGTGGAATGATTGTCGGAGTTTTTGTGCCAAAAATTTTTAAAGACGCGCTTATCCCTTCCCGCATCAGCATCGGGCTGTCACTGTTCTGCGTTTTTCTTATAGCATTGGCGTGGCGGGCGGCTCTG
>CAZDJL010000180.1:0-3551 GCA_964505745.1 uncultured Desulfovibrionaceae bacterium
ACACCGGGGGCTTGCCTGGAACATTCACGTCAAACCAGTCAAGCTTTCCCGCCAGCAGACAATGATTCTTTCCATGATGGCCAAGGGGTTCAAACAAAAGCAAATTGCGGAAATGGCTTCACTGGCGCTGCCGACAGTAAAGTCGCATACCTATGTTATGTATAAAAAACTCGACGTCAACAATGCCAACGACGCAATTCTGAAAGCACGGGATATGGGGCTCATAGAATAACGCTTTTCCGCTTTTAAACACTTGCTTGGCTGCAAAGCGGGCCAAGTTTGCAACCTTTCCCCTGTGAAGGCTTTATCGAAAGAATCACAGGGCGCTGCAAATACGAAAAGAGCTAGCCCTGGCTGTGCTGCTTCCGCTGGGCCTCTTCCATTTCTTTCACCTGCTCCAGCTCTTCCGGCCCCATCAGCTCCAGCCAGCGGTTTCTAAAATAGTCGAAATGCCCGATACGCAAATCCTTCCATAGCGGCGCATGAATATCCCAGGGCTTTGGCCCGTGAAAATGTACGATGATGCCTTCTTCTTTGGAATTCGGCATATATGGAGGACAATTGTAAAGGGGGCTGAGTTTTGTTACCTGTTTTCCGAAAAAATAGTTGAGCATGGATTGGTCAAAGTTCCCAATACGGTCGGAAACCTGCCAGCAGAAATCCAGGAAGTTATGAATATAGCCGCGGGAGCGCAGGCGGCCCAGGTTGAACAGAACCACCCCGCTATTATAGGTCCAGATGGGAAAAGGCATGGGCACGGTATATTCCTTGCCCATATGGGTATAGCTGAAGCTTTCATGCTCCGGGTAAAACACCGCCGTCTGCTCGCGGGCCATGCCCAGATAAGCAGGTTTTATTTCCTCTAAACCGTCAATGGGGCGGTTGAAAAACACATCGGTATCGCAGTAAAGCACAAATTCGTCATTAGCGAGTTCCGGCAGAAGCGACAGTTCAAGCTTAAGGAATGCGCCCATCACCCGGTGCGTGCAAGGGGCCATGTTTTCCCTGTTCAGCACCGGCTTGTGCCGGGCCAGCGGAATGTCCTCCGCTTCAATCCCTTTGATCACTTCCCGGCTGTCCCCCCCGTAAACCGCGAGGCAGGAAGCTCTGGAGCCATAAATTTGACGCAAGGAACGCACGGCGCCTTTTAGCAGAAGCAGGTACTGCGGCTTGTCGTCAAGGCAAAAAACTACTTTCATTGTTAAATCCCTTAAAATAATCTTAAAGCAGATGATTTTTTAGATTTTCCCTCCGGCCCGCCCGTTTGAGAGCCTGCCCCGGAAGTGAAGGAAAACTTCTTTTTAGCCGGTCAATACTTTCATTTTAACTTTACATAAGATAATATTGCAAAATCAAGGCCACTTATTCGGCCACAACAGGAGTTTTTAATGAGCAATTCCAACCACCGCTGCGGATGGGTCGCCCTCATGGGGCCGCCCAATGCGGGGAAATCAACACTGCTGAACAGCTTTCTGGGCCAGAAGGTTGCAATAGTCACCCCCAAGCCGCAAACCACCCGCAACCAGATAAGCGGCATTCTTTCCGATGCCGATGCGCAGGTCATCTTTCTGGACACACCCGGAGTGCACCAGCTTAAAGGCAAAATGAACCGGATGCTGGTGCAGTCGGCCTGGCAGGCCATGAGCGGGGCCGACGCCATTTTGGTGATACTTGACGCCGACCACTACCTCAAAAACGCAGAAGAGTTTGAGCAGAGCCTGGAGCCCCTGCGGGAAGTGATTTCCCGCGAAAAACGCCCCGTGGCTGTGGCTGTGAACAAAATTGACCTGTTCCACGACAAATCGCGCATGCTGCCGCTTTTGGAAAAACTGCACGAGCTTTGGCCTGATGCGGAAATTTTCCCGGTTTCCGCCCTGCATGGCGAAGGTTTGCCCGCCCTTTTAAAATTCATAAAGCAAGGTCTGCCGGTCGCCCCGGCGCAATACCCGGCCGACCAGCTCTCGACCGTGCCGCTCAAGTTCATGGCCGCGGAAATTATCCGGGAAAAGCTGTTCCTGTCGCTTAAGCAGGAGCTGCCCTATTACACCGCGGTTGAAATTGAAAAATGGGAAGAGAAAACCAGCAGCAAGACCCAGGCGCCACTGACCATCATTCACGCGGTGGTTTACGTGGGCCGGGCCAGCCACAAAGGCATGGTCATAGGCAAGGGCGGAGCCAAACTTAAAGAAATAAGCACCAGCTCCCGAAAAGACATTGAAGAGCTGCTGGGGCACAAAGTGTTTCTGGAGGTATGGATAAAAGTCCGCGAAGGATGGAGCGAAGATCCAAGCTTCCTGCAGTTCATGAGCCAGGCAAGTGAGGAGTTGCTTCCCCTGGAAGACGGGCAGTCCATAGAATTTGGCGAAGAATTCGGAGATGATTTCGACCCTTCCCAGCTTCCATCGATGTTTGCTGAACACCTGCCGGAAGAATACAATTCCGGGGCCCCCGCCCCCGGCAAAAGCGGAGAGCTTGCCGAAAAACATTCCAGGACGCCCGAAACGCTGCCGAAAGTAAAAAGCAAACTCAAGAAGTAACGGTAATTTTAAATGGATTTATCTGAACGCCTTGACAGAGTTAACGCAAGAATACGCTCCGCGGCCCTGGCCGCGGGGCGTTCAACCGCGGACATAACCCTGATTGCCGTTTCCAAAACCCATCCCCTGGAAGCGGTAGTGGAAGCGGCAAAACTTGGCCAGGCCCACTTCGGTGAAAGCTACATCCAGGAAGCCGTTCCAAAACTGGAGGCGGTTCGCACGGCGGAAGGCCTTGACCGCACACAAAAAAACAGCCTCGTCTGGCATTTCATCGGTCATCTGCAAAGCCGCAAGGCAAAGGAAGCCGCAGGGAAATTTAACCTTATTCACACTGTGGACTCGTTCCGTTTGGCCCAAGCTTTGCATAAGCATATGGAGCAATTGCCGGAAAGCGGAATTAACGCCTCTTTTGACGGGGAATTGCGGCAAAATGCGCTCGTTCAGGTGAATATTGGCCGGGAAGAGCAAAAATATGGAATTGCAGAGGCGGAACTGCCCGCTCTGGTTGAGCAGATACTGGGCCTACCCCGGTTGAGCTTGAAAGGCTTGATGTGCATTCCTCCATTTGGCTCTGCGCCTGAGGCCGCCCGCCCGTATTTCGCAAGGCTCAGAGAACTGGGAGAAGAGATGGATAAAGAATTCGGCAAAGGGCTCATCTCACATCTGTCCATGGGCATGTCTCAGGATTTTGAGATTGCCATCGCCGAAGGAGCCACCCTTGTCAGGGTAGGCACGGATATTTTTGGAGAAAGAGCCTACCCGCAATGAGCGGGCGGTTAAACAAGACAAACAAAACCAGGCTGATGAAATGGATATAGCAACCTTTCTTGGAATGATCGGTTCGTTCACGCTGATTCTTGTAGCTATGGGCATGGGGCAGGACACTTCCGCCCTGGACCGAATCCTGACTTTTATCGACATTCCATCCATTTTCATCGTCTTTGGGGGGACCATAGGGGCGACCCTGACCAGCACCCCCATCGGAGATATAAGCAACCTTGGCGGAGTCATCAA
>CAZDJL010000181.1:0-3541 GCA_964505745.1 uncultured Desulfovibrionaceae bacterium
CAGTATTTCCTTGCTTCTGGTAAGCTGGCTGCTGATGAGCTCGCTGTTTTTGCCGTTTTGCGTAAGCTGAATGATCTCGTCGCTCACCCGGTGCGAGGCGGCCAGGTACCGGTTTAAAAACTGCACCGCGGCGTGTTCGTTATGCGGCTTGTCGCGAATTGTATCCAGAATGTTTTGGGCAGAGCGGTGGATTGTTTGAACATACGGTTGCAGTTCCACCGGAAGAAGTTCTTTTTTACCCAGCAGTTTGTCGGCATTTTGCTGTTGTGCTTGCGCCAGCCCGGAAAGAGAGGGGCGGTCGTTCTTGAGGGATTGGAAGGCCTGGGCGGTAAGCCATGGGCGAATAGCGTTGCTGCTGTGTAAAATGGCGCTGTGCGCCTGCCCTGCGGCCTTGTCCCACAGGTTCGGCTCTCTCCTTGCGGATAAGGCATAAACTTTGCTGGCGGTGGATTCCAGGGCGAGAATATTATGTTCAACCTGCTCATCAAATTCAGGAAGCGCCTGCCTGTATTGTCTGGTTTCGCCAACCAGCACTTTGAGCTGCTGGGCCATGGGGGCGGGAAGTTGGCCGGAGTTCAGGCTGCTTTCCATATTTGCGAGCGCAGCATTAAGTTTTTGAATGTAAAATGGTTTTGTAAGAGTGCGGCGTAAAAATATTCTGATAGTCCAGGCCAGCATGCCTATGCCTGCAAAGAAGACGGCGCCGACTGTGAACTTCGAAGGCATGGATTCAAATGATATGTTGTGCCCGTTAAGGAGCATGATTGCGCAAAGGAAAATGAAGGGAAGAGCCAACCAGCTCAGCCCCATGCGCCCCTTTGCCATTATTCCCCTTTGCAGGAAACTTTGGGCCCCTCCTGCAAGCAGCGCCGCATGAGCCGGAGCCCCCAGCATTGAAAACAGGCCGGCCTGAAGCAGGCCCGCAGCAAAGGGGAAGAGCCCGCCAAGGCTGCGGGAAAGGCCGGAATAAAACAGACAAATGAGCCCGATATAGGCAGAAAAAACGGCCAGAATGCTTCCGCTTGCTTGCGCTGCGGTTGGTTCTCCCACGGTAATCAGCGCTATTGAAGTGCAGAGGGAGGCTGCGTGCACAAGAATTCTTGTTCCAAAGCTTTTAAGCCCGCGGGTGAGGCGATCGGCAATTCCGGGGCCGGAAAAATCATCGGTGTTCATGATCCGGATTTTGCCTCCTCCACAACGGCTTGCCGCTGGGTGTGGGCAAGTGCCGTAAGCTTGTTTTTGAGGTCTTCTTCCATTGTCGCCAGCTCATGTTCGGCCTGGCGGCGCTGTTCGCGTCCTTCATGGGCAATGCGGAGGGTTTCCTCAATTGTATGGATGAGTTTTTCATGTACCTCTTTAAGAGTGTTCATGTCGACTATGGAGCGCTCAACCTGCTGGGCGGTTTCCACGGTCGCCTGCTCCAGCAGCTCTGCATTGCTTCTGAGCATGGCGTTTGTTGTGTCCGCAACATTTTTTTGTAAAGCCGCCGCTCCTTTTTGGGCATGCAGTGAAAGCGCTAAAACCATTTGGCTTTTCCAGATTGGAATGGTTGTGAGGATGCTGGTCTGAATCTTTTCGGCCAGGGTCTGGTCGTTGCTCTGAATAAGCCTGATTTGAGGAGCTGTTTGCAGGGCAATGGCGCGTGAAAGCTGCAAGTCGTGCAGGCGGCGTTCAAAGCGGTTTATCTGTTCGGAAAAATCGCGCACCTCTTGCGAAGCCATGCTGCCCGCAGCCTGTTCAGCCTCACTCATCAGGGCCGGCAGCTCTTCCTCTTTGGCTTTCTCCAGGCGGATTCGCCCTGCTTCCAGATAAATGGAAAGGTCGTTGTGGAAGTTGCGGTTCAGGTTGTATAACTGCTCTAAAACCTCAATATCGCGCAAAAGCCCGGTCATTGTGTCTTCAAGTTTGAGGGATATGGCGTCAACCTGCCCGGAAAGGGTTTTGAATTTGGCAAGAGAGCGCTCACGGTTATTAAAAAGGCCTCCTATAAGCGGGATGCGCTCAAGCGCGTTTGGTCTTGCATCCGCCATAGAGCGCGGGTCGAACTCCTTTACCTGGTCCAGCAGTGTGTTCAGGTTTTCTCCCACCTGGCCTGTGTTTTTTGTTTTCACCTGCTCAAGCAGGGTGTCCGCAAAGAGGGAGATATTGCGCATGGTTTCAGTGCCGTAGGTCGTGCCAAGTGACGGGTCGTCCAGCCGGATTTGCGCTGCAAGTTCTTCTGCTTTTTTTGCTGTTTCTTCTGGAGGAGTTTCACGTAGGGATTCATTGGTTTGCATGGTAACTCGCTTTGAGGTTAAGTGCATAAAACAGTAACATTAACAATATAGCAATGCGTATGCTGTTTTGCAAGGGATGATGGCTCTTGTGTTTATATGGGGTTGTTTTATAATTATTATGATTTTAAAGGAGGAATTATGCTGACCAGAGATGAGGCTGTTTTACTGTTGAATGAAGAGAAGACCGACCCCGGCCTGATGCGCCATGCGCTTGCTTCTGAAGCCGTTTTGAGGGAGCTTGCACTGCGGCTCGGGCAGCCGGATGAAGTGGCTGACCTGTGGGCCATGACTGGGCTTCTGCACGATGTGGACTATCCTCGTACCAAGGATAACCCTGCTATGCACGGGCTGACTGCTGCGGAAATAATTGCCGACAGGCTCCCGGCCGAAGCCATTTACGCCATTCAGGCTCACAATGGAGAATACACAAATATTCCGCCAAAATCGCAATTTGATTATGCTTTGCGTTGCGGTGAAACTGTTACCGGCCTGATTGCCGCTGCGGCCCTTGTGCGCCCCAATGGAATGGACGGAATGGAGGCGAAAAGCCTGAAGAAAAAGATGAAGGACAAAGCCTTCGCAGCCAGTGTCAACCGGGATATAATCAAGGAATGTGAGCACTTGGGGCTGGATTTGACCGAGTTTCTTGCTCTGGCGATTAAGGCGATGAGTGAAATGCCGCAAAATTAGCCGCCCGGTTGCAACCTCCCGTTGCGTTTTATGCTCGAAATGCTTTGAAGGCTTTTGCTTTTAGAGCATTTTTACATGGAAAAGAACAGGGTTTTCTAACGCCGAGCCGTGCGCCAGCATGCGCCATAGAAATGGAAGAGGGCTTGAAATGCCCTGAGAAAATTCGAGGAGGCATTGTTTTGTTCTGAGCAGGGGCATGATTTGAAAGGGTGGGCGGGATCTGCCGCATCCGCTTTTTTCAAGCCGATCTGCCGTCAGGAGGCGGGCAGCGCCTGAGCCTGATTTAGAACATTTTTTACAAGGCGCACATGCTCCTGCGCAAACAAGGTGCTGCCAAGAATCTGATCTGCTTTTTTTGCAAATCCGGGCTCCAGGTAATAAAGATTATTGCGGGCGCTTTGCACAAGCTCCGGCTGTTCCAAACCGGTGTATACCAATATGCGCAGAATCGGGTCCCACACATTGGTGGGGGCGTTAAACTGCATCACCTCCCGCAGGGCCAGCTCATAATTGTTTTTTTTGAAATGGTAAAAGAAGGGCAGCAGATTGAAATAGCCCGGCTGAACAGGGTTCAG
>CAZDJL010000182.1:0-3530 GCA_964505745.1 uncultured Desulfovibrionaceae bacterium
ACGTATATTGGGGTTAGCTTTGTCTTCCTTCAGGAAACTATAATCATACTCATTTAGAGAAACCGTAGGCCACTGATGAAGCACTTTACCCTCAACATCAACCAGGGCCACGCCCTCAATCCAGGGGAAACGGCTTACGAAGGAATACATCCAGTTGTCGGACGGAGCCTTGTCCAGGCTGAAAAGAGTCCGTTTAAAACGTTCCAGAACCCGCTCCACCGGGGGGAGATTTTCTGCGAGATAACCTTCGCCCGGAGAATAAACTCCCATATCCTCCAGATCAACAGTCGCGGGCTTGTTTATGTATTCATAATAATAGCCCTTGGTCGCCTTCCAGTAGTCCTTGGTTGTCTGGGTACATGCAGCTGAACTTAACACAAGCACTAAAAACAAAAAAGAAGTCAGACCGGTTCGCACGGGTATCTCCAAAAATTAACCAGAATGGTTTTTAATGTCTTTAACAAAGACAGAGCTTTATCCTCAAAAGAAAATAAAAGCTCATGTTAAAAAGTACGCCTACTTAAAAATCAAACATCTGTAATTAATCAACTTTGAGCGGTAAAAACGAATTTTACCTGTTCCAGGCGGCCGCAAACTACACTTGCGCAGCCAGCCGCCGGATTATTTCCCAAAACGCACAGGCCTATCCACCAGCCCTTACTTCCAGGCGTTTGGCCAGATTTTCCAGGGCATCCAGCAATTTCTGCTTCCCCTGTAGCGGCTCATCTGCTTTGGGCTCATCATGTTCAGGCTCGTAAACGCCTGTTTTCATCCTGGAGCTAAGCTCACTAATACGCTCTTGCAGTTCCTGCTTTTTTTCAGGGCTTTCAGCCGCGGCCAAAAGTTCTTCATAAATATCCAGAGCACCCTGCAAGTCTCCCTGCTCAAGCAAAACAGTAGCCATTGTCCTGGTGCGCAGAGAGAAAGGTTCTTCTTCGTCCGCCAGTTCGTCCGGTTCTGTGGGGGCCAATGAGATAGATTCTTCCATCTGTCCGCGCTCGGCAGGGGAAACAGTCGCATTCGCAACCGGCGCATGGCTGCGAGCGGTTTTTTCCAAAACCTCCGAGGCTGGTTCAATATGCCCGGCTGGAGCGGCAGCATCGGAAACGGAAGAGGAGGCTATTAAAGAAATTCCCGAGACAGGAGGGTTGCCTAAAATTGACTGCAGGCCCTGCTGCAGCACGTCCATCAGGCTGACATCCTTGCCGGACAAAGAAACAGCCAAAAGCCTGAGGGCCACAGACACATCCAGCTGCCCCTGCTGTTCGCAAACCCCGGCCCAGGCCTGCCAAAAGCCCGGATATAAATCCAGCTTGCTGCCAAGCCGTTCCACTTCCTGCAAGGCTTCGTCACTTCTTCCACTGCTCTCCAGGAGATCAATAAGCATCAGGCGGGCTTCAAAAAACTCAGGATGCCGATCAAGGCCCTGACGTAAAGTTGCTACAGCCTCGTTAGGCTGGTTGTTGTTTTGAAGCAGCTTGGCCAGAGGGAAAAATACTTTCGAGCTGGGCTCAAGCTCCAGTACTTCCTGATACCACTCAATTTTCTCCATCATCCGGCAGAGCTCCTGAAAGAGTTTGATTTTCTTGGAACAAGTACAATATTTCGTTGTCTCTTACAAAATTCAGCTTACTGCGAATAATCTTTTCAAGGTATTTTTCGTCTGAATTTAGTAGCTCGATTTCACGACTTAAAGCAAGGTTTTTTTCACTAACCGCTTCAAGCTCGAGTCTCAGTTCTTCATTCTCAGACTTAAGCGCGGTGTACCCCGATATTCCTTCGTCACTTAAAAAAATGCGTCCCAAAAGCATAATATTCAGCATGACAGCGATAAACAGCAATATTTTATGCCACATAGCCCTGCCCTACTGTAGTTTTGAAAAAGAGGCGTCCGCACAGGCTCCCGCCCGCATGGGCAAGCTAAGCTCTTCTAAAAAAGTGTTGGTTGAACTTTCCACCCGCAGCACATCCGCTTCTGTTAAATTCAATTGGTCGAGGTCTTGCAAAAAACGTTTTAACGCCTCAAACTCCTTATGCATTTGGGGGCCGGCATCAATTTGCGCAAGGCACGGCTCAAGCTCAAGTATCGTCTGCAGACAGCTTCTAAGCCGCATTTTTAAAAGACCGTTGTCCATATCTTTACTGCGCCTGTAACTGAATTACTCCGCATCGAAATCTTTCGAGGAAGTTTTATCCGCCACCGGGGAAGCTCCCGCTTTCTCCCCAACATTGCTGGCAACCGCACCTTCCAGCCAGTGAACATGAAAAACTTTCAGGTAGTTGACGCCTGAAAAAACCGTCACTACCAGGGCAACATAAAGCAGTACCTGCCCAATTGGCTCGGGGTTGAGGCCAAACCACTCATAATGCAATGTGAGGAAAACAAGTGCGATCGACTGCAAAATAGTTTTTATCTTGCCGTATTTGTCTGCGGCGATCACAACCCCCTGATCGGCCGCCATGGCCCGGAGCCCGGTAACCAGAAGTTCCCTGCCTATAATGATGATTACAACCCAGGCCGGAATCCAGGCAAGCCTGGTCAGCATAATCAATATGGAGCAAACAAGAAGCTTGTCCGCCAGCGGATCCAGAAATTTACCGAAACGGGTGACCTGCTTCTCACGCCTTGCCACCCATCCGTCCACAATATCGCTCAGACATGCAAATACAAGACAAATTGTTGCGATAAGACAAGAAACCTTGTCCCCCATGTTTGGGGCCTGCCCTTCAATATCATCAACCAGATAAAGAAGCACTATTATAATGGGAATAAACAGTATTCTACCCAGAGTTATTTTATTTGCTAAGTTCACGCGGCATACCTTGGTAAAATTTCTTTTTATACTAATACTATATTTTTTTAACCTAGGAAAGAACGTTTTTCCAGCCACACCTTTTTTCAAGCATTACATCAGGTTGGCAAAAACTTAATCAAGAGAAAGCCAAGCACCACGCCAACCAGAATAAGAAGAGTAATCAAGCCAAGCCGTTTTTCCACAAAAAAGCGAACTTTTTCACCATACAGGTAAAGCAGCCCGGCAACAGCGAAAAACCGAAACCCCCGGGCGAGAATCGACACCAGGATGAATGTAAAAAAGTTTATTCCAAAAGCCCCGGCAGTGAGCGTGCAAAGCTTGTAGGGAATGGGGCTGAGCGCTCCAACCGCAACCGCCCAAACACTGTACCTGTCATACCATTCCTGGACTTGAAAATACTGGTCTTCAAGCGTGTAAAAATGGATAATGGGCATCCCCAAAAGTTCCATGAAGAATTTGCCGACCATATATCCCACAGCCGCGCCCAAAATATTGGCAACCAGACAAATCGTCGCCAGTCGGAACGCTTCTTTGCGCTTGGCAAGCGTCATGGTAATCAGCAACAAATCAGGAGGAACAGGAAAAAAAATCGATTCCGTGAAAGAAACCCCGAACAAAACCCGTTTTGCTCCCATAGATGCAGAAAGAGACCATATTTTATCCATGGTTCTTTGTAAAATCTTCACGGATTTTTCCTTATTCTGATTGATAAAC
>CAZDJL010000183.1:0-3524 GCA_964505745.1 uncultured Desulfovibrionaceae bacterium
TGCGCAACTGGCAATGGAAATACGAGGTGGAAAACCTTGGAAGCAAGCCCATAACCCTGAGGGTTGAAGACAGCGCCCCTTCGCTTGGCGATGCCAGAATGCAAATCAAGCTTGCTTCAAACCCTGCCCCGGAGGCGGACAAGCTGAAATCCATATATGTGTGGCGCACCACGCTCGCGCCTCAAGCCAAGTTTGAAATTGAGCACCGGATTGAGGCCTCCGCTCCGGCGGATGTGGGGCTGGACAGCAGCCGGTAGGATTTTTTGTAAAATTTGCGGAAATTCCATTTTTAAATGTGAGCAAACAACATTTTTAACTGTTCAGCTCCGGGCTCTCAAGGACAGGTTCGGAGCCAGAGCATTTTAATACTGAAAAACTGGTTCTGACAAAAAACTCTGGCGGCGCGAACAGCGCCGCCATCCCCGCAGGCGCAGTTGGGCAATTCCGCAGGGCAGCGAAGTTGCACAAAGGAGCACCTCGGCTTTACACGCGGGGCAGGGCGCAGGCTACGCCAAAGCTCATCGCTTCCGCCGTTAAGCACGAAAGGGGGCGGCTTGAAGTTAATTTGCTCCAAATTCTGGAGAAACGCGGCAACTCCGCCGCAAAACACTATCACTCCTTTTCCGGGGAGTACTGAATGATTAAGATTGAAGGCCTGAGCAAAAGCTTTGGCGAGCATCTGGTTCTTAACAACATCAATATGCATGTGGAGCAGGGAGATGTTTTTGGCATTGTGGGCCATTCCGGGGCGGGCAAATCCACCCTTCTGCACTGCCTGAACGGCCTTGAAAGCTACCATACCGGCTCGGTAAAGGTGATGGGCGAAGAGGTGCGCCTGCTGGGCAACAGCGGCATAAAAAACCTGCGGCGCAATATGGGGATGATATTTCAGCACTTCTCCCTGATGAACAGGAAAAATGTGTGGAAAAATATCGCCTTTCCCATGGAAATCTGGCACATGCCAAAGGCCGAAATAAAAAACCGGGTGGACGAACTGCTTGAGCTTGTGGGCCTGGAAGAAAAACGCTTTGAGCGTGTTGGCAACTTGAGCGGCGGCCAGAAACAGCGCGTGGGAATTGCGCGCGCGCTGGCTCTCAACCCCAAGATTCTGCTTTGCGATGAGGCGACTTCGGCGCTCGACCCCCGCACAACCATTTCCATTCTGGAGCTTCTGGACAGCATCAACAAAAAGCTTGGCCTGACTATAGTGCTGATTACCCACCAGATGGAGGTAATCAAAATGATTTGCAACAAAACCGTACTTCTGGACAATGGGCTGGTGGCCGCCAGCGGTGAAACCGAAGCCCAGTTCCTTTCCCCAAGCCCGGCTTTGCAAAGACTGATTCAGGATGAGTACGCGGTGATTCCCACAGGAGTGAACATCCGCCTGAAATTCCCCCGGCAGATCGCGAAAAATGCCGTCATCACCCAGATGGCGACAGACCTGGGCATAAATTTCTCAATTGTGGGCGGAAGGCTCGAGCGCTACCGCGACCATGTGCTCGGCTATCTGATCATCAATGTAAAAGGCGAAGACTACAGCCTGGTGGTAGAATACCTTAAGAGCAACAATCTGTATTGGGAGATAGTTCAAGATGGACAGCATCCTGACGAACCTGCACACATTTCTTGATATCATGATCACCCGCATGCCGGGGCCGACCATTGACACGCTTTACATGGTTTCTGTTTCCACCGTGCTTTCCCTGTTTTTCGGCATGGTTCTCGCCATGGTCATGGTGCTTACCGGGCCGAAGGGTCTTCTTCCCATACCTTCCGTGTACATGGTGCTGGACTTTACGGTAAACATCCTGCGTTCTTTCCCGTTCATCATTCTGATTATCGCCATGATTCCGGTTACCCGCTGGATAGTGGGCACATCCATAGGCAGTTCCGCGACCATTGTGCCGCTTACGCTGGCGGCCGCGCCTTTTGTTGCCAGAATTATGGAAGCAAGCCTGCTGGAAGTGGACGCAGGAGTGATTGAGGCGGCAAAGTCGTTTGGAGCCAGCCATTTTCAAATCATCACCCGGGTAATGCTGAAAGAGGCCATGCCCTCCATAGTGTTGAACATTGCTGTTGTGGCCATAAACCTGGTGGGCTATTCCGCCATGGCTGGAGCCGTTGGCGGGGGAGGCCTGGGAGATACCGCGATTATGTATGGCTACTACCGCTATGAGGTTGCAACCATGGTTGCGGCCATCATTATCCTGATCGTGATGGTTCAGCTCATTCAGATGCTTGGAAACTTTTTTTACCGAACCCTAAAATAAAAGGGAATTGATATGGCAGAAGAACTATACAAACCTCTTGCCCATCCGGCCTGGAGCCAAACCTGCATGGAAGGACGCCGCCCGCCCCCTCCCTGCGTGCTGACTGTTGCAGGGTCAGACTCCGGCGGCGGCGCCGGAATTCAGGCGGACATAAAGACTTTCATGGCCCTGGGGCTCTACGGCTCCAGCGTCATCTGCGCCCTTACCGCTCAAAATGGCGAGGGCGTGAGGGGAATCTTCCCTGTAAGCCCGGAATTTGTAAAGCAGCAACTGGAAACAGTGCTCGAGGGTTTTCCCATTCAGGCCCTGAAAACCGGCATGCTCTTCTCCTCCGAAATCATTAAAACTGTAGCCGCAAGCCTGGTCGAGCACAGCCTGGCGGTTGTGGTGGACCCTGTGTGCGTAAGCCAGAGCGGGCACCACCTGCTTGAAGGAGATGCAGTTGCCGCACTGAAAAAGCATCTTATCCCTCTCGCCCATGTGCTTACGCCCAACAAGCCCGAGGCGGAGCTCCTTTCCGGAATCAAGATTGAGAATGAAAACGATATTGAGGACGCCGGGCGGAATCTGATTGAAATGGGAGCGGGAGCGGTTCTGATTAAAGGCGGGCATTTCAGCTCTTACGACGGCATGGTCCGCGACTGGCTGATTTTGCCTGGGTACAAGCCAGAACCCATGCCCCAGCGCAAAATAAACACCACAAACAATCACGGCACGGGCTGCACCCTGGCCGCGGCGATTACTTCCCACCTTGCCTTGGGCGTTCCCCTACGCCAAGCAGTGCAGCGTTCACAGCTTTACCTTCACTCCTGCCTGCGAGCAAGCTACAGCCCGGGTAAAGGCTGCGGGCCGGTAAACCATGCGGCTCCGCTTTTTCCTCAATGCGAATGGAGATGAATGAAAAGGCCGGAAAAAATATTCCGGCTCTTTCATATGGCGTTTAAACTTTAAATTCATACATCAGGCTAACGCGTTTCAACTTTACGAAACCTTGCCTGGCAAGCACCATGTCCAACTGCCGCAGAAGGATTTCTTTACTGTTCTGGGGCAATTTGAAAGCCAAATCGCTTTAGGGCGGATTAATTTTAAAACTGCGATTTCAGCACGTAACGGCAGACGTGAATATTCTTCGGCACACTCTGCACCTTGTTCCGCGGGTAAAGCCGCTTTGCCCCTTTGAGGCGATTCCCCTGACCTGCGCCTCAAGGGCAGGCAGCGCGGCTTGCGCGGTCAGCAACTTTTCCTTAAAGC
>CAZDJL010000184.1:0-3515 GCA_964505745.1 uncultured Desulfovibrionaceae bacterium
TCAGACGTGTGCTCTTCCGATCTCAACCGCAACTTCCGCAACGAAGGCATCTCCACCCAGCACAACCCCGAGTTCACCATGTGCGAATTCTACTGGTGCTACGCCACTTACAAAGACCTCATGGACCTTACCGAACGGCTGTTCGCGCGCATTGCCAAAAAAGTCTGCGGCAACACCGTAATCACTTATCAGGGCGAAAGCATTGACCTTACCCCGCCCTGGAACAAGCTTTCCTTCTACGAAGCGCTTGAAACCATTGGCGGCCACGACCCGGCGTTCTTCATGAACTATGACGAGCTGAACGCCCACCTGGAGAAACGCGGAGAAAAAAGCCTGCCCGGCGACCCGCTCGGCAAGCTTCAGGCAAAGCTGTTTGACCTTGATGTTGAAGCCAAGCTGGTGCAGCCTCACTTCATTTACCATTACCCGACCGACATTTCTCCCCTTGCCCGCCGAAATGACGAGAACCCGGAAATAACCGACCGCTTCGAGCTGTTCATTACCGGGCGCGAGCTTGCAAACGCCTTCTCCGAGCTGAACGATCCCATGGATCAACGCGGACGCCTTGAGGCGCAAATGCAGGAAAAGGCAGCCGGGGAGGAAGAAACCCATAACATGGATGAAGATTTTCTCAGGGCGCTTGAGTACGGCATGCCTCCTGCAGCCGGAGAAGGAATTGGCATTGACCGGCTGGTTATGCTGATGACCGACTCGGCCTCGATCAGGGAGGTCATCATGTTCCCTCTCTTAAAAGCAGAACAATAGATGCGTTTTGTCCTTTTTGTCGCTTCCCGCTACCTGTTTTCAGTGCGCAAGCAGACTTTCATTTCGCTGATTTCAATCATCTCCATGCTGGGGGTGGCTTTGGGCGTGGGCGCCCTGATTGTGGCCATAGGAATTATGAACGGCTTCACCCAGGAGCTGCGCGACAAAATCCTGGGAGTGAACGCGCACGGCATTATCGCCTCCATAAACGGAGCGGTATTCAACCCCGACATCCTGGTGAGAGAAGCCGAAGTTGTGCCTGGAGTGGTAGCCGCCACTCCGTTCATCTATTCTGAAGTGATGATTTCCACGCCGGCAGGCGCGAAAGGCCTGATTCTGCGGGGGGTTAACCCCGCTTCCGCAAAAAAGGTGCTGGGGGTTCTGAGCAATGTGGATGATGAGGCCCTGAAGGCCCTGAACAAGCAGGAAGGGAGCGCGCCCGGCATCATTATTGGCGAAGAGCTGGCCAAGAAGCTGAGCCTTCAGCCCGGCTCCCGGGTAAACATGCTCTCCTCCTCTGGGGAACGGACGGCTTCGGGATTTCAGCCTGCCATCAGGCCTTTCAAGGTGGTAGGCACATTCCGCACCGGAATGTTTGAATTTGATTCTTCGCTGGGCTTTATCGGCCTTGAGCCGGCCAGAGACCTGCTGGGGCTTCCCGGCAACATGGTCAGCGGGCTGGAGCTGATGGTTAAAGACGTGTATACCGCAGACAAGACCATGGACAATGTAATTGAGCACATCCATAATTTCGACCCTGCAGGCACCAAGGCTCTTTACGCCCGCAACTGGATGGAGATGAACGTGAACCTGTTCGCCGCGCTCAAGCTTGAAAAGCTAGCAATGTTCGTGGTGCTGGCCCTGATCGTTCTGGTGGCCTCATTTTCCATTGTAACCACCCTGATTATGCTGGTTATGGAAAAAACCAGAGATATAGCCATTCTGATGTCCATGGGGGCTACCAGAAAAAAAATCCGCCACATTTTCATTGCCCAGGGGATGATCATCGGCACTATAGGCACAACCCTTGGCTTCATAGCAGGGCTTACGCTCAGCTTCCTGCTCAAGCACTACAAATTTATTGAATTGCCGGCGCAGGTTTACCCCATGGACACAGTGCCCATGCTGCTTTACCCGCCCGACCTGATTATTATAGCGGCAGGCGCAATGCTGATCTGCTTTATCGCAACCATATATCCAGCCTGGAAAGCATCCGGGCTTGAGCTTGCCGAGGCGTTGCGATACGAATGATTAATTATAATTCTCCTGTTGCAGTATCTGGGCAAACCAGTTATGTTTACCGCGTATGCGGGGTGTCGAAATATTTCGAAGCGCCTGCGGGGCCGGTTCAGGTACTGTCAGACATAAACTTTAGTGTGCTTGCCGGCCAGACTGTGGCAATTTTGGGGTCTTCCGGGTCGGGAAAGACCACCCTGCTTCACCTTCTGGGCATGCTGGACAGCCCGTGCCAAGGGAATATTTTTTTAAACAACCAGGATTTGGCGCTTTTAAATTCTTCTGAAAAGGCAGTGCTGAGGAACCGGACTATAGGCTTTGTATTTCAGTTCCACCACTTGTTGCCAGAGTTTTCCACCCTGGAAAACGTGGCCATGCCGGGAATTATCGCAGGAATCTCCCGCAAGGAAAGTCAGGAGAAAGCAGCTTCGGCTCTTGAGCTTGTAGGGCTTGGGCACCGGATTAAACACAGGGTGACCACCCTGTCTGGAGGCGAAAGGCAGCGTGCCGCAATCGCCAGGGCGATTCTTCTGAAGCCAAGCGTGCTTCTGGCTGATGAGCCCACCGGCAATCTGGACGAGCAGACAGGAGCAAGTGTTGCAGACATGTTGCTTAATTTGAACCGGGAAATAGGCATGACCATAATTATGGTGACCCATAATCTGGATCTTGCCAATTTAATGCAAACAAGATGTGAATTAAGGTCGGGAGTTCTGTATGGGCAAAATGGTTAAACTTGGCTTCGTGCTTGCTATTCTGGCTATTTGCGTTGTTGCTTTTGCCTCCATTGCAAATGCCCAGCAGCAAAAGGGCGCCCCCCGCGTGGCCATGATAATCCTCCCCTTTCAGGTAAACGGCAATGAGGAAACCCAGCGCATAGGGGCCCAATTGCCGGAAACCCTTTCCACACGGCTTTCGGCCCGCGGCATCCCGGTGCTTCCACCGGAGCGCACCCAGCAAATAATCCGCGAACACGGCATTGACACCGCCAACCTTTCTTCCATTCGCGCATTCGGCCAGAAAGTAGGCGCTTCCCATGTAATCTACGGCACATTTAACCAGCTTGGCGAAGACATTTCCATTGACGCCCGCCTGCTCAAGGTTGCCGGTTCAGGCGAGCCGCAGCCCATATTCATAGAACGCAGCGGAACCATGAACGCGGCCGCGGCTATTGACGACCTGGCCGGAAGAATTTTCAATACTGTGGCGAACCGTCAGGTACTTTCCGATGTGGAAGTGCGTGGAGCCCGCACCCTTGACCCAGATGTGATTATCATGCGCCTGACCTTGCGCAAGGGAGACACTGCGGATGCCCAGGCCATAGACCAGGAAGTAAGAAAAATCTGGGATCTTGGCTATTTCAGCGATGTGCAGGCCAACCTGGAAGAGCGCCCCGGCGGTCTGGTTCTGGTTTACACGGTCAAAGAGAAGCCGTTGATTCAAAATATTATTATTGAAGGCAACAAAGAGCTGGATGAAGATGACATTCTGGCGGCGATGAGCACCAAAACCGG
>CAZDJL010000185.1:0-3500 GCA_964505745.1 uncultured Desulfovibrionaceae bacterium
CCGCCCTGTTTCATCCACCAGCTGGGGGAAAGGCTCCAGATAAGTGGAGCGTATTTTTTCAAGTTTGCGGAATTCCAGAATCGTATCGATGATTTCATGTTTGCCCGCAAGTTTTTCAAGCGCCTCCTGTGAAGTAGACAAGGCCCCGCCTTTGGTCTTGCCGGCTTTCGGCAGGCCCAGCCTGTCGAACAATATGTGCTGCAACTGCTGTGACGAGCGGATGTTGAACTCTTCTCCGGCTTGGAGGTAGATTTCCGCGGTAAGGGTTTCCAGCTCCGCCTGCACTTCTTTCAGAAACACTTCAAAGGCGTTTAAATCAAGGCAAATGCCGCGCTTTTGCATTTGGGCCAGCACCGGAACCAGAGGCAGCTCAAGGTGCTGCATCAGGTCCGCAAGCCCCGCCTTTTCAAGTTCCGGCATGAACAGCTCTTTCATGGAGAGGGCCAGTATGGCGGGGGCTGCGGGGGAAACCCCGGCATGATGGGCATGGCGGGCCGCCAGGTGCGGCCATGAATAGTCGCGGTCCTCGGGGTTTAGCAGGTATGCTGCAAGCCCCAGGTCAAACCAGCGTTCAATCAGCTGCCACGCGTTGGAAGAGATAAGAAGGTCTTTCACATTGGGGGCAACAATGCACTCCGCTTCGTTCAGACGGGTGATCAGGGGCGGAAGCTCTGCGCCGGAAGGGGAGGCTTCCAGTAAATACGCTTTCCGGTCAACCCCCAGATGCCAGTTCCCATTTTCCAAAACAACAGACACCTGCTTCCCTTTCAGGTCAGGAAGATCTTCAATGTTTATCGGGCGCGCGGCCGGGGCTGGAAGACTTGCGAAAGGATCAGAAAGAGCGGCGGGAATTGCCGTGGCCGCTCCAAACAGGCTCATCTGTTCTGTTGGGCAGCTTTTTTGTTTTGGCCCGTTCTCATCCGCTATGGTTTGGCCTTTCTTGTCCGCTTTTGCCTGCATGGGGCCAGGCTTCCCTTTCATTCCCGCTGCGAGCTGTTTGACCGGGCCCATGAGGGAAAACAGCTCGAATTTTTCAAACAGCTCCGTCAGACGGTTCAGGTCTGGGGAGGCCGGTGCAAGGTCTTCCAGGGACGGGCTGTCGCAGCAATCCGTATATAGCCGGGTGAGTTCGCGAAAAGTGAAAACGTCCTGCATGGAGTTTTCGAATTTTTCCCGAAGCTTGTCCGGAAGCTTGTCCAGGTTCGATTCTATTTGCTCAAGAGTGGGGAATTCGGAAAACACTTTGGATGCGGTTTTGGGTCCCACTCCCGGCACTCCGGGAATATTGTCGCTGGAATCTCCGACAACGGCCTGGAAATCGGGCCATTGTTCCGGGGTCAGTCCGGTTTCTTTTTCAAACAGCTCAAGCGTTGTGATTTTTTCATCTTTTGAAGCCGGATCCCAAAGCACAACATTTGGGGCCAGGCATTGTTTCAGGTCCTTGTCCGATCCTATGATGACTACCGGATGCCGGTTCTGAAACCTTTTGGCCAGGCTGGCTATGCAGTCGTCAGCCTCGCAGTTTTCCGAAACAACCAAATGCAGCCCCATGCTTTCCACCATTTCTTTCACCGGGTCGATCTGGGCAATCAGATCTTCCGGAGTGACGCTGCGCTGGGCCTTATATTCTTTATAAATGTCGTGCCGGAAGTGCGGCCCCTTGCCGTCGAGAACAAATGCGAAATAGGCCGGTTGTTCGGTTTTGAGGATTTTCAGCAAGAGCCTGCCCAGAATGTAAATTGCTCCTGTGGGGTGGCCGCTGGCGCTCTGCATATTGCCGCTTGCATAAAAGCTGCGAAACAAGAATGCGGTGCCATCCATCAAATATATGGGTGTTCCTTCAAGGCCTGATCGGGAAACAACGGACATGGCGAATCCTAGTCGTGTTCTGTGACCGCTTTTGTCAGGGTGCGTGGCGTGTCCACAGTGCGGTTGAGCGCAATTCCTATCTCATATGCGAAAAGCTGCATGGCCGGCAGCGCCAGAAATGATGATAACGGGCCATACATCAAGGGCAGGGGCCAGAGGTCGTCAACTCCCGGCGTTTGCCCCGGATTGCAGAGGGCAATCATTTTGCAGCCCTGTTTTTTCAGTTCCATCAAGTCCTGAATGGTGCGGGCCAGATATTGGTCTGAAAGGGCCAGCGCGAAAATCGGAACGCTTTCATCCAGCAGAGCGCGGGCTCCGTGCGGAATTGCCCCCAGTGATATGCCTTCCGCGTGAATGTAGGTGATTTCCTTGAACTTCAATGCCCCCTCCAGCGCGAGAGGGTAATTTATGCCCCGGCCCAGAAAAAAGAAGTGGCGGAATTTGCGGTACTTGGCCGCAAGCGCCCGGCTTGTGCTCTGGATTGTGGGCAGGGTCAGGGCAACGTTTTCTGGAAGCTCAGGCAGCTCTTCAAAGAAAAAGTCGCGGCTGGCGGTTGGCAGCACGCCTTTTTCTTCGGCCCAGTAAATAGCGAGCAACAGCAGGTAAATCATCTGGGCGCTAAGGCTTTTGGTTGCGGGAATGGCGATTTCCTCTCCCGCGTCGGTAAACAGCAAAACATCGGCCAGCTTGGCAAGGGTTGAGCCGGGAGTGTTGGTCAGCACAATCACCTTAAGCCCGGCCTTTTTGCAGTCTCTGATCACGCTCAAAGTGTCGGCGCTTTCTCCCGACTGGCTTATGGCCAGCACAACTTCATTGGGAAGAAAGGTGGGAGATTGAAAACGGGCCTCGCTGGCCACGTCAATAAGCACTGGAATTTCGGAGATGGCTTCAAACATGTTCGCTCCCCACATTCCTGCATTGGCGGAGCTGCCGCAACCTACCATCCTGATTGCTCCGGGGACGGGAAAGCCTTTAAGTTCCTGAAAAAGAATCTGTTTTTTCTCCAGATCCAACCGGTCATTCATGCATGTTGCAAGCACCTGGGGCTGGTCGAGGATTTCTTTGATGAGATGATTGGGGTATTTCTTTTTTGCTGAATCAGCATCGGTTTCAGACATTTCAACTCCTTGCTGAATGGAATTTTTAATAATAGCCCGAAGATGTTGCAATTTGCAAGCAAAAAGGCATGCCCGTCAGAACCCCGAACGGCTGTCAGCGCCAGAAGGCGGGCCATTGCTTTAATAGGGCGCTCAAGGCTTTTCCCCTATGGCTGCGTGCGTTTTTCTGTTCAAAGGAGAGTTCGGCGGCATGCTTTCCGGTTTCCGGATCCAGAAAAACGGGGTCATAGCCAAACCCGTTTCGGCCTGCCTTTTTTTCGGCAATCAGGCCTTCCCAGTTGCCTTCCGCGCAAATTTCCCGCCCGTCAGGGCTTACTGCGGCCATGGCGCAGCAAAACCTGGCTGTGCGCCGGGCCGGGGGAACCTTGCGAAGTTCCGTAAGAAGCTTGTTTATATTGGTTTCATCGTTGCCGGGAATCAGGATTCCTCCTTCAATCCGGTCGCTGTAGCGCGCCGAAAACACTCCCGGCGCTCCGTCCAGCGCATCTACCACAAGCCCGGAATCGTCCGCAA
>CAZDJL010000186.1:0-3489 GCA_964505745.1 uncultured Desulfovibrionaceae bacterium
CATCAGGGAGATTCCGCAAACGCTCAAGAAGGTGCTCAACCAGTACAACTCGCTGGAGCAAAGGATCGAGCGGGGGCACTTGCTCGCTCATGGGGCTCCGGAAGATTTTCAGGGCGGCTTTGCAACCCTGGTTAAAGGCACTGACAATATCATCAGCCGCCTGCGCACGGTTCTTGAAAATATACCTTCTCCCGTTGTTATGCTGGATAAGGACCTGAAGGCGAGCTACCTCAACCACATTGCCCGAGAGCTTGCCGGAGAGGATTATGTGGGAAAAACCTGCTATGATTTGTTCAAGCGTGAAGATGCCGGGCCAAATGACGGTTTGAACAGGGCTCTTAAGACCAAGGAGGCCGCTACCGGCGAAACCAGAGCCCATCCGGGCGGGCATGACATGTTCATAAGGTACACGGCCATTCCCATGCTTGATGAAAACGGGGAAATTGTGTCGGTCATGCAGCTGATTACCGATCTCACGGAACTCAAGCAGCGCGAAGAAACAATGAATAAAGTGGCTACAGAAGCCCTGGAAATATCCAACAACGTGGCCTCCGCCGCAGAGGAATTGTCCGCCCAGATCGAAAAGATCAGTGTGGGCGCCGAAACCCAGCGGATGCGCATGGAGCAGGCAACCAGCGCCATGACCGAAATGAACAGCACCGTTATTGAAGTGGCCCGCAGCGCTGGCGAGGCTGCGCAGCAGAGTGAGAAATCCCGGCAGAACGCCGAATCCGGCGCAGACCTGGTAAGCAAGGCCGTGATTTCCATTGGCGAGGTCAACGCCTATGCAGGCAGGCTTCAGCAGAATATGGACAAGCTGGAGGAGCAGGCCAACAATATTGGCGATGTGATGGATGTGATTACCGACATAGCCGACCAGACCAACCTGCTTGCCCTGAACGCGGCCATTGAGGCCGCCAGGGCCGGCGATGCCGGGCGCGGGTTCGCTGTGGTGGCGGACGAGGTGCGCAAGCTGGCTGAAAAGACCGTTGATGCCACGCATGAGGTTGGGGCGAATATCAGCGGCATTCAGAAGTCTGTAAAAGAAAACACGCTTGAGGTGGAAAGCACCGTGAAAAAAGTAGATGAAGCCACAGAGGTTGCCGGGCGTTCCGGTGAGGCGCTTTCGGGCATTCTTGAGCTGGCTTCGGCCACCTCGGGGCATGTGGCGTCCATTGCCACCGCCGCAGAAGAACAAAGCGCGGCTTCAGAAGAAATTACCAACTCCCTGGAAGAAGTTAATTTGCTTGTGCGGGAAACCAGCGAAGGCATGGGTGAATCTTCCTTGGCCATTCAGATGCTTGCGCGCACAGCCCAGGATTTAAAGCGCCTTCTTGACGACTTGAATATGCACGGCTAGTCAGCTTCTGTGGACTTTATGCATGGGCTTTCGTGTCAGGAATTGCTTGCAATAAGCGTTGAAGTATGGCACTGTCTTGCATAAATGATCTGTAATGGATTTAAAACAGCACAGGAGGGTTGCTATGCTATTGTCAGACAAGGTTTGGAATGCGCTTAATGAACAGGTGAAATGGGAACTGGAATCTTCTTATATGTATCTTGGCATGGCGGCCTGGCTAAACGATGTGTCATTGCCCGGGTTCGCGCACTGGATGCGGGAACAGGCCAAGGAAGAAGTTGAGCACGCCATGAAAATTTATAATTATATTGAAGAGCGGGGCAACCGGGTTGAGCTTCTGCCCATTGCTCCGCCTCAGAAAGAGTGGACGGACGTGCATGAGGTTGTGCGGAAATCGCTTGAACACGAGCAGCTTGTTACCAGCTTGATTAACAGGCTGGTGGATATTGCGGCCGAAGAAAAAGACCATGCCACATCTGTTTTCCTGCATTGGTTTGTAAGCGAGCAGGTTGAGGAAGAAGATTTGTTCAATGGCGTTTTGGACAAACTCAGTTTTGTGAAGCCGGGCAGTTCCAGTATTCTTTATCTCGACAAGCAGATGGGAAAGCGGGAAGAGGATTAATTCTGCCTTGCGGCTAAAACCGCTTTGCTCTTTTGCGCAATTCCGCTGTCTTGTGGGGTTGTGCGCCTGCGGGGCGGGTAGCAGTTTGTGCTGTAAGAGCGTTTAACTTTTTCAAAGTTGAAATGCCCCAAATAAAAGAATCTGAGCGTAGAATTCCGTTTTTTCGGAATTCTACGCTCTTTATTTTGGGCTGTATGGAGAAAAGCTTTTTGCCGTCACCCTCAAGCCAGTCAAGGCTGGATGAGCAGCGTTTTCACCCTGAGGCGGAGGTTTTGGCAATAATGTAAAAAAGCCCCTGGCAAAAACAGGAGCGCAGACGGGGAGGAGTTTCCTACTTCGTAATAAACACTCCATTAAAGGCCAGAGAAACAATCTCATACTGGATTCTGCCCCTCGGCACATCAACAGTTATTTCATCGCCCACTTCCTTGCCCAGAAGGCTTCTTGCCACAGGGGAAAAAACGGATATGGCGGCCAGTTCCCTGGCCAGAAAGTCGGTTTCATCCGGACCGACCAGTACATATTCACGTTCTTCACCTGTATCAAGGTCAAGCAGGCCTACGGTGGCTCCGTAAGTTACCGTGTCGCCATTCAGGGTCGTTGTGTCAATTACGTTGAAGCGGGGAATGCGCGATTCAATATAGGTGATTTTGGCTTCCAGCATCCCCTGGCGTTCGCGGGCGGCGTCATAGCCCCCGTTTTCGCTGATGTCACCTTCTTCCCGGGCATCTTTAATTGCCTGAATCACTTCCGGGCGTTCGGCCTTGAGCCTGGCGAGCTGTTTTTTCACTTTCTCAAAGCCTTCAACGGAAATTGGAATGCTTTCCATAAAACTCCTCTCGCTGTGGATAAATAAAAAAGCCCCAGACAGGGCTTGAAAACTCAAACTAAAAATTAATTATTCTATTATTTAGCGTAAAGCGCCGCAGATGTCAAATATGGGGCTTGCCCCGGCGTCTGTGCGCAGGCCTTCCTGCACGGGCCGGGAATGCTTCCATTTCTGTATGCGAAAGCAGAAGAGGCTCTGGCGCGAAAAGGGCGCAGAATCATCTCCTGCTGGTGTAAACAGGAATATTTCAACGTTGAAAGGCTGCTTTTGAAAAAGGCTTTAGCGGCGTTAACCGCGCCCTTCGCCTGCGGGTGCGGGCGCACAGGTCCGCGGGGCAGCGGAATTGCATAAGGCATAAGCGGCTTTATCTGTAGACAGGGCGCAGGTGTGCCAAAGGTTATTCCCTTTCGCTGTAAAGCGCTGGAGGAGGCATTCAAAAATTAGCTGGCTTTGATTGTAAGGCAGCCTTTTTACCTGTTTTTGAAATGGTTTCCAGATGGCGCAGGCGGGCTTATTGGGGCTTGGGCGCACGCCATGGCTTTTCTTCGCCCTTGATAAGACGCCGGATGTTGGGCTTGTGGGCGTTTGCCACCAGAAAAGCGGTTGCAAGCGAAAGAACCAGAAGGTCCAGGCGGCCGCTGATCAGGATGATTGCGGGCAAACTGAGAACCAGGACCA
>CAZDJL010000187.1:0-3481 GCA_964505745.1 uncultured Desulfovibrionaceae bacterium
AACAGCGCATGCCGGGCCGGGTTATGAAATTTAAAAATAATATTCCAGCCAAGTCTAACGCAAATCGACCACCCGTTTGGCCTTGCCTTCGGCAACAGGCAGAGAGTTGTGTTCAACCAGCTCCACCTTGGGAGTAAACAGGATTTCATTTTTCAGGCTGGTGGCGATACGTTGCTGCAAGGCCCGAAGAACGCGCATGTCTTCAACGAAGTAAGCGCTGAGCACTTCCACCTTCACCCGAAGGTCGTCCATAATGCCATCGTTGAATACTTCAATCAGATAATTCTCGCCCACTTCCTCAATGCCCATCAGCACCTGCTCTATTTGCATGGGGTAAACGTTCACGCCTTTGATAATAAGCATGTCGTCGGCCCGGCCGACCATGCGGTCCAGCCTTCTGTGGGTTCGCCCGCAGCGGCACTGCCCGGGCAGGAAACGGGTAAGGTCGCGGGTTTTATAACGCAAAATCGGCATCCCCCGGCGGTCCAGCGTGGTCAGCACAAGTTCTCCCACTTCGCCGTCCGGCAGAAGCTCGCCAGTTTCCGGATCCACAATTTCGCCAATAAAGGCATCTTCCCAAAGGTGCATTCCATCCTGATATTCACACTCAAAGGCAACGCCAGGCCCGTTCATTTCAGACAAGCCATAAGAATTGTAGGCTTTAAGACTCAGCAGTTTTTCAACTTTGCGGCGAATCTCTTCGGTATGAGGCTCGGCCCCGATCACTGCGATGCGCACAGGCAAAGTGCTGGGGTCAATTCCGTGTTTTTCCAGGTAAGAAGCCATATACAGGGCGTAAGACGGAATCATGTGCGCCACGGTAACCCCGAAATCCAGCATGAACTTTATCTGGCGCTCGGTATTTCCCGGCCCCGCAGGAACGGTAAGACAGCCCAGGCGTTCGGAACCATAATGAATCCCAAGGCCCCCGGTGAACATGCCATACCCCGAAGTGTTTTGCAAAACATCGCTCTTGCGCACCCCGCAAGCATAGAGGCTGCGCGCCATAAGATCGGCCCAGTGGTCGATGTCGCTCTGGGTGTGCACAATTACGGTAGCTGTTCCGGTTGTTCCAGAGGAGGCATGCAGCCGCACGCACTCGTCTTTTGAAACTGCAAGCATTCCATAAGGGTAGGCATTGCGCAAATCGGTCTTGGTGGTAAAATTGAACTTACGCAAGTCATCCAGCGAATTCACGCTTTCCGGCCCAAGCCCTCTCTCATTGAATTGTTCCGCATAAAACCGGGCATTCCCAAGGTGGGCCAGCAACTCCTTGAGTTTTTTTACCTGCAGAGCCTCCAGCTCTGCCCTGGGCATGGTTTCAATAATCGGATTATAATACCTGCTCATATTTTTCCTCGGGGAAGTTTATTTATCCACCTTTTATCCAGGGGAATGAAAAAGTTATGCTTTTCCCCTGTTTAAGGCAAGTTTTTTTTGCCGCCCTTCCCGCTGCCCGGCTTGTAAAAATGGAATTAATGGGTAAAATTGGCGAAAGGGAATTGGTTTTATGGAACAAACAGTGTATGCCGCCTTCCTTTTCCTGGCAGTAGGCCTGGCCGGAGGAGTTTTCTCCGGCCTGCTCGGCATTGGCGGAGGAGTAATTATGGTTCCTCTGCTAACCCTGGCGTTTACATTTCTTGGAGTTGACCCGCAGCAAATTTACCGCCTGGCGGTGGGCACCTCGCTGGCAAGCATAGCGTTCACCTCGCTGGCAAGCGCCAGGGCGCACAGCAAATTTATTCCCCTGCGCTGGGACCTGATAAGAAACATGGCTCCCTGGCTTGTGCTGGGGACATTAACCGGGTCAATCATTGCCGCCAGGGTAAGCCCCGTCTTTCTCAAAGCTTTTTTCACCCTGTTCATTTTCGCGCTAGGCGCGCGCATGCTTTCCGGCCTGAAACTGAAGCAGCGTGAAAAGCCGCTTGGGCATGCCGCCACGGGCGCGGCAAGCATTCTGATCGGCCTTGTTTCAAGCATGATCGGCATCGGAGGGGGAAGCATGATTGTTCCCTATCTTAACTGGAACTCCAGCAACATGCACTCCGCGATTGGAGCATCCGCGAGCCTCGGCTTTTTCATAAGCCTGTCCGGAACGGCAGGGTACATCCTGAACGGCCTGAACCAAACCGCCCTGCCCTGGGGCGCGCTGGGGTACATACATATTCCCGCTTTGCTGGTAATAATGGGGGGAGCCACCTTTTGCGCCCCTTTGGGGGTAAAGCTGGCGCACAAACTAAGCCCCGGACAACTGAGAATGGTGTTCGGCTGTTCCATGTTCCTGATTGGCACAGGCATGCTCACGAATTTGATAAAAAACTATATGTGACTTTCAAGAACCGTCAGGCGGGGCATTATTCGCTGAAATACACGGCAAGCCCCACAAGCAGCACGCCGATAAGAGCCTCCACCAAACCGCTCCAGCGCAGCGTGGAAGAAGGCAGCTCACTGATGGAGGCAAGTCTTTTACGCATGCGGGCAGGAAATAAAAAATAAGGAGACCCCTCCAGAAACAAGGCGAGCCCCAAGCCCGACAGTATCCAAGGCAAATATTGCATCACTCCACCTCAAAATGCATTAATAAACCCAAAAGCCTAAGCCTTCAGCTCCCCCCAAAAAAAAGACTTGGCTTCCGCATTTAAATGCGTTCCTTATCCCTTTCCAAGTCTCGTTATTTTCTATGCATACCTGTTATCAGCTCAAATATCCAGCTTTTAACCCAGGAAAAAAGAAAAAAAAATGGCACAATTTTATCTAGAAAATTTCTAAAACTTCTGTTAAAAAAAGAAAAGCAGTACCTCTTACCGCCCGCCTGCGGTGTAAAAGGCAATACATTGTTAGTGAAAACAGCCGAACCTGTTTTGACCGGATATATTGAAGAACACTGGCCGTATGTGCTAAAAATCATACGGAAGAATGTGGGCTTTTTGCCGAGTTCCGGCAGGGACGTTGCAAGGCACATACTGAATGTTCGGGGAAAGCGCCTGCGTCCGGCTCTTTTACTTTTAAGCGGACAGGCTTTCGGGCTTGAGCCCCAAAAACTTTTTCCTTTGGCGGCTGCGGTCGAGCTGGCGCACACGGCTTCCCTGCTGCATGACGATCTTGAGGACGAATCTCTCTTGCGCCGGGGCCGGCCCTCCGCCCATACGGTTTTCGGCCCGAAAGGCGCGTTGCTGGCCGGAGATTCCTTGCTGGCCCTGGCCATGTGCATTTGCACTTCGGAATACGGCCCGGACATCTGCAAATGTTTTTCAAGCGCACTGTTAAGAACAGTTAACGGGCAAATAAAAGAACTTTCAAAGGTAGACGGCTTATACGAGTATTTTGACATTATCCTGTTAAAAACAGGCAGCCTGATGGGGTGTTCGTGTGAAATGGCCGGGCTTCTGGCCAAACAAAAAAAAGAGATTTGCCTTGCTTTGCGCGAGTTTGGAGAAAACTTGGGAGCCGCCTACCAAATAGCGGATGACTGGAAGGACTT
>CAZDJL010000188.1:0-3443 GCA_964505745.1 uncultured Desulfovibrionaceae bacterium
GGCGCTGAGGAATGCGGTGTTAAATTATCAGAAGCGTTTGTCTTCCACGCGCTTGGCCTTGCCCATGAAACGGGGAAGCGCGCCCGGGTCAACAATTTCAACCTTGGGGCTGACCATGATTCTTTGCTGTATGGTGCGCAAAATGGCCTTGGCCAGGTTGTCGTCATTGCCCTTGTCTGCGCTGGGGCTGCGCTCCACCTTGAGCTGCATGGCGTCTCTTCCGTCTTCATCCCGCAGAAGCTGCATGTTGTATTCCCCTGCTGCTTCGGGGAAAGTTTGCAGAACATCGGAAATCTGGCCTGGGTAAATATTCACGCCGCGGAAAATAATCATGTCGTCGGAACGGCCCATGATCTTGTCGTGGCGGGGCATGTTCAGGCCGCAAGGGCAGGTTCCGGGAACCATGCGGCTGAGGTCGCCGGTGCGGTAGCGCACCAGCGGAGAGGCTTCTTTGGTCAGGGTGGTTACAACCATTTCCCCTACCTCGCCTTCGGGAACAGGCTGCAGGGTTTCAGGGTCGAGAATTTCTATGATGAAAAGGTCGGCCCAGTAGTGCAGCCCTGTGTGGCAGGAACAGTCCAAAGCGGAACCGGGGCCAAACATTTCGGTCATGCCCGCTATGTCGAAGCTGTCTTCAAGGCCCAGTTTGCGTTCAAAATTCCTGCGCATTTTCTCATCATGCGGCTCCGCCCCGAAAATGATTTTCTTGAGCTTGATTTTGTCCGCGAGGTTGTTCCGCTCCACTTCCTCGCTCAGCAGCAGGGCCATGGAAGCGGTGCTGCCCAGGCAGGTGGAGCCTACATCCACCAGGAACTGGAGATGCATTTCAATATTGCCCGGCCCGATCGGGATGGACATGCAGCCAAGCTTTTCACAGCCAAGCTGAAAACCTATTCCGGCGGTCCAGAGCCCATAGCCCACAGCTACCTGCACCCTGTCTTCGGAGGTAAGCCCTGCAAGCTCAAAGCAGCGGGCCATTTGCAACGAAAAAGTTTCCGTGTCCTTCTGGGTGTAGGCCATTACCTTGCGTTTTCCCGTTGTGCCGGAAGAGGCGTGCAGGCGCACAACCTTGTCAAGCGGCACAGACAGCAAAGGATAGGGGTAGCCGTCGCGCAAATCGGCGGTGGTGGTCAGCGGGAGTTTGCGGATGTCGTCCAGAGTCCGGATGTCCCCGCTGCCGGCGACCCCGCAGGAGGCCAGGCGTTCCCGGTAAAAATCGCTGCCTTTCAGCACATGGTCCACAGTCCAGCGCAGACCGGCAAGCTGATTTGCTAAAATTTCTTCATGGGCGGGGTTGGGAATAAATCTGTAACTTGGCATACGTCAATCCTGAAATTTTCAATTTGCCTGACTTGGGAATTGTATCGGGCACACATCCATGTTAAGGTGCATTCCTTGGCAGGTCTTTTTTTATAGTATTTTTTCTGATGTTTTAAAAGTATAAAATTGGAGGTAGACGTGCGCATTTTACTGGTTGGCGGCGGAGGCCGAGAGCATGCCCTGGCCTGGAAAATTTCTCAAAGCCCACTGGTGACAGAGCTGTTCATCGCCCCCGGCAATGGCGGCACTGCGCTTTGCGGCAAGAACGTGAATATCAGGGACGACGACCTGGCCGGGTTGCTCAAGTTCGCCATCGACCGCAAGATAGACCTTGTGGTGCCGGGCCCCGAACTGCCGCTGGTGCTGGGCCTTTGCGATATCATGGAAAAAGCCTCCATTCCCTGTTTCGGCCCTTCCGCCTATGCGGCCCAGCTTGAGGGAAGCAAAATCTTCGCCAAGGAAGTAATGCGCGAGGCCGGCGTGCCCACTGCCTCTTTCGAAATATTTGACGACGCGGAAAAGGCTAAAGACTACATAAGAAAACAGGAACTTCCCCTTGTTGTAAAGGCTGACGGCCTGGCCGCGGGCAAAGGCGTTGTGGTGGCCAAGTCTGAGGCGGAGGCCTTTGAGGCTGTTGATCAGATGCTTTCGGAAAAAATTTTTGGCGAGGCGGGAAACCGCATCGTTATTGAAGAAGCCCTGGTTGGGGAAGAGGCTTCTTTTCTGGCTTTTTGCGCAGGCGAGGAAGTTTTGCCGCTGCCCTCGGCTCAGGACCACAAACCGGCTTATGACGGAGATACCGGCCCGAACACTGGAGGCATGGGCGCATACAGCCCCGCCCCGGTTCTTCCCGATTCGGAAATCCCCGGGGTTATCGACCAGGTAATGCGCCCTGTGCTGAAAGTGCTTGCCGGGCGGGGCCACCCCTTCAAGGGTATTCTTTACGCGGGCCTGATGATGACCCCGAAGGGGCTCAAGGTGCTTGAATTCAACACCCGCTTCGGCGACCCCGAGTGCCAGCCGCTGCTGATGCGCCTTGACGCCGACCTTGTGCCGATCATGCTTTCCTGCGCCAAAGGTTCGCTCAAGGGCATCACGCTTCCCATTTCGCCGCTCACGGCCCTTTGCGTGGTAATTGCCGCCAAGGGTTACCCTGGCTCATACCCCAAGGGAATGGAAATTTCCGGGGTAAACGAAGCGGAGAACCTTGCCCCGGAAGGCAGAATAAAAGTGTTTCAGGCCGGAACCAGGGACGAACAGGGGAAAAGCGTTTCCTCGGGCGGGCGTATACTTGGGGTCACCGCGCTTGCCGGGAATCTGGCAGAGGCCCAGAAGCTGGCGTATAAAGCTGTTGAAGTGATAAAAATGGACAATGTGCATTATCGCACGGACATTGGCAGCAAAGGCCTCAACCGCAAATAAAGTGGAGAAAAAAATGCCGAATAATGCCATGGTCGCCATTTTCATGGGCAGCGCCTCCGATGAGGAACTGGTGGCGCCGGCCGCCAAAGTGCTTAAAGACTTGGAAATTCCATATAAAATCACCGTTACTTCTGCCCACCGCACCGCCGCGCGCACCGAGAAACTGATAGACGAGCTGGAAGAAAACGGGTGTCAGGTGTTCATTTGCGCAGCGGGCATGGCCGCCCATCTGGCAGGGGCGGTTGCGGCGCGCACCATTCGCCCTGTAATTGGCATTCCGCTTACAGCCTCCGCCTTGGGGGGGATGGACGCGTTGCTGGCCACAGTTCAGATGCCTCCGGGCTATCCTGTAGCCACAGTGGCTTTGGACAAGGCGGGCTCGCGCAATGCCGCATGGCTGGCGGCCCAGATTCTGGCGCTGAATAACCGGGAACTTGCCGCCAGGCTGAAAAAAGCGCGTGCGGCGAATGCAGAGGCTGTTGAAAAGGCGGCAAGGGAACTTGAAGACAGATTCAAACCCTAGATGCCTTTTGAAAAAAAGCGGCAAGCGGAAAAAAAAACTTGACGGGCGCGTCAAGAATGCGTATTTATTCCACTGCAACAGGGGCGACCCTGTGCATTACGCTCCTCGGTAGCTCAATCGGCAGAGTGGGTGGCTGTTAACCACTAGGTTCGCGGTTCAAATCCGTGCCGAGGAGCCA
>CAZDJL010000189.1:0-3410 GCA_964505745.1 uncultured Desulfovibrionaceae bacterium
CTAAACCTGCTGACTTCGCCCGACCTTCCGGCCCAGAAAGTTAGGCCGACCGATGGCGAGCTGATCTGGATTCTGGATGAGGCCGCGGCCCAGGGTTGATACCTCCAGATCTTCCCCAATCTGCGGCGCAGCCATGCAAAGCGCCGTGCAACCGCGTGGGCCCGATGCCCGGAAAACCATGAGGATTGCGGTCTGGGGTTATAAATCTTGCAAATCTGCGGAAAGAGGAATATCATTACTCGCTTTTGTCCAAGGATGTTATTTAACTTTTAAACCATGCTGTATTTAAGGAGTTTTCCATGCGTTTCTGTGGAGCGTATACTGCCCTGGTAACCCCTTTCCGCAATGGCGGAATTGACGAGGATGCGTACAGGGCACTAATTGAATGGCAAATAGAACAGGGAATTGACGGCCTCGTCCCCTGCGGCACTACCGGCGAATCCGCCGCCATGTCCCATGCAGAACATGAGGAAGTTATCCGTATCTGCGTTGACCAGGCCAAGGGACGCGTTCCCGTATTGGCCGGCGCCGGTTCCAACTACACCAAAGAAGCTATTAGCCTGACCAAATTTGCAAAAAACGTAGGGGCTGACGGTGCGCTCCATATCACCCCCTACTACAACAAACCCACGCAGGAAGGCCTTTACCAGCATTTCAAAGCCATTGCCGAGGCAGTGGATATTCCTCTTGTAATGTACAATGTGCCCGGCCGCACCGGGCTGAACATGCTGCCCGCCACCGTGGCCCGCATCGCGCGGGACATCCCCGGGGTAGTCGGCATCAAGGAAGCCACCGCGAATCTGGCCCAGTTCTCCGAAATTATTGAAAACTGCAGCCCCGATTTTTGCGTTCTTTCCGGCGACGATTTCACTATCCTGCCCTCCTTCGCAGTGGGAGGATGCGGTGTAATTTCCGTGCTCTCCAACGTGATGCCCAAAGAAACCGCCGCTCTTTGCAAAGCGTCGCGTAAAGGCGATCTGGCCGAAGCGCAGAGGCTGCACTACCTGATGATGCCGCTTTGCCGGGCGCTGTTTGTGGAAACCAACCCCATTCCCGTAAAAACCGCGCTCGCCATGATGGGCAAGATGGAGTGCGAATTCAGGCTTCCGCTTGTAAACATGCAGCCAGCCAATTCAGACATCCTGAAAAAAACGCTTGAGGATTTAAATCTCATCTAGTGGATAACGGCCTGCTCCATATGCGGGCGCAGGCCGCAATAACAAAAAGGACTACTTAATGTCTTCCCCGAATCAAAACTTGTCGTTAGACTTAGTACGGATTACAGAAGCGGCCGCGCTGGCTTCCGGGCGCTGGCTGGGCAAAGGAAACACCGATTCCGGCGATGGAGCCGCCGTTGACGCCATGCGTGTGGGGTTCAACGGCCTGAACATTGACGGAACCATTATTATTGGCGAAGGGGAAAAAGATAACGCCCCCATGCTGTATAATGGCGAAAGGGTTGGAACGGGACAGGGTCCGGCCCTGGATCTTGCGGTAGACCCGGTGGAAGGAACCCGCCTGCTGGCATATGGGCGCCCCAATGCCATTTCCGTTGTTGGCGCTTGCCCGGCCGGGTGCATGTATAACCCCGGCCCGAGTTTTTATATGGAAAAGCTGGTTGTGCCGCCCGAGGCAAGAAACGTGGTGGATATTGACGCCCCGGTGGATGAAAACCTGCGCAGCATAGCCAAGGCTTTGGGCAAGGATATTTACGATCTGGTCGTTTTTGTTCTGGACAAACCGCGCCATGAAAAGCTTGTACGCTCTGTGCGCGAGGCCGGAGCCCGCATTCAACTGCACAGCGATGGGGATGTGAGCGGAGCGCTGATGACCGTGGACCCCAGAGGCAATGTAGACGTGATGATGGGAATCGGGGGCACCCCGGAAGGCGTGCTTGCCGCATGCGCCATAAAGGGAATTGGCGGCCAGATGTTTGCCCGCCTGGCTCCGCAATCTTTTGTGGAAAAAGAGGCGTTGGAAAAAGCCGGCATTGACGCGCGGGAAATTCTTACTGTGGACACGCTTGTGAAAAGTGACGACGTCTTTTTTGCCGCCACCGGGATTTCCGGCGGAGACTTCCTGCGCGGAGTTGAATACACAGGAGACGGAGCGATTACCCATTCCATGGTTATTCGCGGAAAAACCGGATCGCTGCGGTATATTGAATCCATCCAGAAATGGGAAAAACTGATGAAATTCAGTGCGGTAAAGTACGACTAAGCCCCAACAAACTCACTGCGCCGGAGCCACAAGTTCCGGCGCTTTTTTATGTGCTTAGCAGAATGGGATATTTTTAACGGTCTATTGATTCAGCGGCCTATTTGGAATACACTTTCACAAAGACTTTTCTCACTTTAAATTATTGCTGAGGTGAACATATGGAAGTTGCCAAGTCACAAAGAACCATTGGCTATTTGATGTTGTTTATGGCCGCCACCTTCTGGGCCATGACCGGGGTGATGGGCCTTGCGGTGAAAAAGGCCGGAGTCGGCCCGATGGAAGTAGCATTTTGGCGCGCGCTTATAGGCGGAGGCCTGTTTATTCTTCACGCGTTTGTCAGCAAAAACTACCATGTTGAAAAAAAGGACCGCCTGATTTTCATGGCCTTCGGCCTGCCCGGGGTAGCCATACTCTTCTACGGCTTCCAGCTTGGCGTGCAGAATGTGGGCATGGCAATGGCCACAATGCTGCAATACACATCCACAGCCTGGATTGTGGTCTGGGGAGTGGTCTTCTTTAAAGAGCAGCTCACCATATGGAAAGTAACAGCCGCGGCAATGGCTATCGCCGGCGCTGTCATCCTCTGCCTTGCCGGCGGGAACATTGCAGCCACCATCACTTTCGCCGGGGTGGCAGGATCCCTGATTTCAGGCATCTGTTACTCTTTACATTCTCCGTTCGGCAAAAAATTCATGCAGAAATATTCGCCAATTTCAATATACATGCACACCATGCCCATGGGGGCCCTGTTCATGCTTCCCTTTGTAACTTTTGCGGACAAAACTCCGGAAGTGTGGGCATGGCTTGTGGGGCTGAGCATTGTGACCGTATGGGCGGCCTATTGGTGTTACTGCGAAGGGGTTAAACGCATAGAGGTAAGCAAGGTTGGCGTTATCTGCTCCATTGAGCCGGTAATCGCCGCCATGATCGGATTCCTCTTCTTTGCCGAAGACTTCAGCACCATGGGCTGGGTCGGCGCAGGATTCATCATTGTAGCGGTATTTCTTACGCTCAAAAAATAATCTGGATAGTCATGCAAAAAGGGAAGACCGCTTTGGGGTCTTCCCTTTTTGCAGGTCATAAAACCGCCATCAGAAAAAATATAGAAATCCACAACAGAAGCCCCAGCAGACTTCGCGCGCCCAAACCGCGTGATAAAGCCGTTTCCAGACAGTTTTGCACTGATTATC
>CAZDJL010000190.1:0-3372 GCA_964505745.1 uncultured Desulfovibrionaceae bacterium
GGGGAAAACAAAGGAAGCCTTCTCACCCCCCTGTTCAAGCACTTGCCAATCCTCGCCCGCAGCCCATGCAAAAGGCCCACCCGCAACGAAAGTGAGAAATAATGCCACGCCTGTCAGAACACAAGCATGCCAGCGTAAAAACATGTCTTTATATCCCATAGTATTTAGTATGATTTTACGCCAAAATTCACATTTGGGCAATTTTAATAAGATCCAAAAACACGCTTTTCAAATTTTGAAGCGCCAAACTACTTGCAAAAAAATCTATATCAATATATGTTGATATAGGCATACAGGTGAGGATGAAAAAGTCCGACAGACTCAGAACAGGTAACATTCAAATTTCTTTTCAAGAATGTTATCAAATTCTTTGCTAACAGGTTAAGGCTGGGTTAGCCTTAGCACCAGGCGGACATTTCAAGCGCTGCTTGCCCTGGACTGAACGAAAAAATGCAAATGCTGCTTCATGAACAACCTAACGGAGCCCAAAATGAAAATTTCCGATAAAATCAAGGCCAATGCCGGCCCCTTTTTTTCTTTTGAGTTTTTTCCTCCCAAAGACAGGCAGCAGTGGCCGGATTTCCTGAAAATAGCTGCGAAACTCAGAGAGGAAAACCCCTTGTTCACGTCCATAACTTATGGAGCAGGCGGCTCAACCCAGGAAAATACGCTGGAAATTGCCAGAAGCCTTCAGTCTGAGCTGGGCTTTGAAACATTGGTGCATCTCACCTGTGTAAAATCCAATGCATCCAGAATAGACACCTTCCTGCAAAACATTTCAAATGCCGGAATAGAGAATATTCTGGCGCTTCGCGGTGATGTGCCGCAAGGGGAAGACTACAACTGGAAAGACGCCGAATTTCAGCATGCCAGCGACTTGGTGAGCTATGTGCGTAAAAATCACCCCAACTTCGATGTGGCTGTTGCGGCATATCCTTACCCTCACCCGGAATCCAGCTCTTTTAAATGCGACCGCCATTTCACCCAGCAAAAAATCAAAGCCGGAGCGAACTTCGCCATTACCCAACTGATGTTTGATGTGCGGGAATATTTCGATCTGGTGGAAAACCTCAATTCACTGGGCGTGGCAATTCCGATAATTCCAGGAATTTTACCGATTCCCAGCATGGAATCGCTGCGCCGCACCCTGTCCATGTGTGGTGCGAATATGCCGGGGAAACTGCTTTTTGAACTGGAAAAGGCCCATAATGAAGGCGGCACGGAAGCGGTGAAAGAAGCGGGGACCCGTTTTGCGATTGAGCAATGCACGCAATTGCTTGAATGGGGCGCCCCTGGCGTTCACCTGTATACCTTGAATCGCGCCGAAACCTGCCAAAAAATCATAACGGAACTCAGAGAGAGAAAGCTGCTTAAAAACTGAATAGAAACAAAGCAAAAACCCACGCCGCCCATAAAAGGATGCACCCGCCCAGCCCTGCCAGACGTATATGTTTGAGCAGGGCTGCGATTTTATCCGGGTTCCAGGCAGTCCCATCGCCCTCCCCTTCCGGGCCGAGCAAGGGTTTATTTTTCACTTGCCCAAAATAAACGGCTTCGCCCCCCATTTGCCCGCCATGCAGCCATGCCGCGGCAGCCATGCCGTAGCCCGCATTGGGGCTTTCCATTTTTTTCGCATCAGCCCTCACCCGGGCATAGCCCGGCCAGATTCCGGAATGCCGGACAAAACGCGAGAACAGCCACAGCAAAAAAACAGAGATCCGGGCCGGAATCCAGGCCATCAGATCATCTAGGCGCGCTGAAGCCCAGCCCAGGTATTTCCAACGCTGGTTCTTGTAACCCCAGAGGGAATCCATCGTGCTTGCCGCTTTGTAAACCCACAAAAGAAACGGGCCGCCCGCCAAAAGCCAGCAAAAAGGCGCTATAACCGCATCATTGAAATTTTCAGAAAGCGTTTCGGCAAGAGTTCTGTAAAGGGCGGGACGCCCGGCCTGACTGAGATCCCGGCTTACCAGCATGGATACGGCGTGGCGCGCAGCCGGAAGATCCTCCGCCTCAACAGCCCTTAAAGCGGCCCGGCCTTCACGCATGAGGCTGCCCAAAGCCAGCCCGGCATAGGCAAAGTATAATGAGAAAAATACCCCTGCAACAGGAAGCGACCCCAGCCCCCAAACAACCCCACAGCTCGCCAGCAAAATAAACAGCAGGGAGGCCAGGCCGGACAAATATCCCGCTTGCAGCTCGGCAATGCCGGGCAGGCACACCTGCCCCCGTCCGGCAAAACGCCTGGCCCAGGGTTCGCATTTTCCGGCCAGCCAGGCCACCGCCTGCACCGGATGAGGCAAGCCTTTGGGGTCTTTGAACATTACATCCAGCAGCAACGCCATTGGCGGCAAAAAAAGGCAAAGTTCACTCAAGGGCGCCCCTCCGCCATAATATCCGAATACATGTCCTGATATTTTCCAGCCATGTTCGACACTTTAAAATGGCGTTCGTACACGCTTCTCCCGTTTTTGCCCAATGTTCTGGAAAGGCCGGGAGCCAACAGCACTTCCGCACAAGCCTGAACCAGGCTTTCTTCTGCCTGGGGGGCAACCAGAACGCCGGTTTCCCCATCTCTCACCTGCTCGGGAATTCCTCCCACCCCATAGGCGCAAACAGCAGTGGAAGCGCTCATCGCCTCAAGCACAACCAGAGGATGATTGTCCGCCAGAGATGGGTAAACCAGCAAGTTCGCGGCAGCCATCAAAATTTGCAAATGCCCGTGCCCCACATAAGGCCATTCAATCAAGTCGGCCTCCCGCCGCTCTTTTTCGCCGCCGACCATAAAGCCCAGCGCGTTGGGCACCTTGGCCTTCAGGCTTCCCCATATTGATTTCCATTGCCCCGCTCCCTTCAGGCCGGACAAAACCCCTCCATGCGCCACAAACAGCACAACCAGCGCCTCCTGCGCCACGCCAAGCATTTCCCGCGCCCTGGCCTTGCTTAGGGGATTATCTTCCACCCCGTTGGGAATCAGGCGGCAGGAAACACCGGGCAAAGCCCGTTTAACCTGTCGCGCCAGCCAGTTTGAAGGAGCGGCCAGAGCAGGATTCAGCTTGCGCAAAGCGTCAATTCTGCAGGCCTGAACTGCCGGCGCATTCTTGTAACCCTGCGGGCAGGCCTCAACACAGCCTTCGGACAGTCCAGTGCAATCAAGCGGATTGGGGCAGCCCCCCGTGAAAAAGGAGAGGTCGTGCAAGGTGACTATTGTTCTGAATTCGGAAGATGCCTGCCGTTGGGCAAGGGCGGAACAGGCCGCGGGCCAGTCTTTGGTTGTATGCAGGTGGAACAGGGCTCCTGAATCCACATAAGCCATTTCAGCAGGGGAAAGATTAGTTTCGGATGTTTGTGCTTCCGAAGGCCAATCGGAAA
>CAZDJL010000191.1:0-3369 GCA_964505745.1 uncultured Desulfovibrionaceae bacterium
AATTCCTTCGCGTAAAACCAGGGGCAGGCGCCAGGTGTTGCCCAGCCACTCGTTGACTTTGTCGTGCCTGAACCCCAAAATTTCTTCTTCGGCCTGACGGATGTTCAGGTCTTGATTCTTGATCAGTTTTCTGACCTGGCTGCTTGCTTCTGGCAGCTGAACTTCGATTACAACCTTGCCGATGTCATGTAAAAGCCCGGCAACCGCAAACTCCCCCGGGTCGCTGTATTTCAGTATGCGGGCAATTTCTGCGCTGGCAAGCGAGGTGGCCATACTATGATCCCACAGTTTGTTCATGTGCGCCGGAAGGTTTTCAAACACGCTGGTGGACAAAAGAAGGCCGCGCACAACGTTAAACCCAAGAAGCACCAGGGCGTGATGCACGGAAGATATGCGTCCGGGGAAGCCGTAAATGGGCGAATTCACCATTTTCAGAACTTTTGCCGAAAGCACCTGGTCTTTGGATATGAGCTCGGCAATCTGCTCGGTGGAAATGTTGGAGTCTTCAAGCATGCGGTTCATTTCAACCAGAGCCGAAGGGAGCGTGGGCAGGCTTTTCACAGCCAGCACTTCGCCTTTATATTGGGTAACTAAATTTTCATTTGACATTTATCGTCCGGAAAAGTTCTCTTTCCCGCAAAGCGGGAAGTTGCGGCAGGCCTAGGCCTGCTCCTGTTCTTCCTGTTCGGCTGCCGCCTGTTTCGCGGCTTCGGCTTCCGCCAGCTTCATCTGGAAGTATTTTCTCAGCACACCCTGCAGGCCCATCATAAACCGGTTTTCCTGATAGTGGCGGAACATGGGATTGAGGCTTTCAACCAGTTTGCCATAGTCGTTGCCGCTTCCTTCCAGGGGGTTGCCTTTAACCGTAATGGAGCTGATTCCCGATGCGACCAGGCGGTTGATGATGCTTTCGGTAAGCTCTGTTCCTGCGCCTACAAGGACCAGGCCGTCTTCCCGTTTCACCGGCTCTCCAAGAATCATGCCATGAATTGCCCTTTTTAATGGAATTTTTTGCACAATTTGTCCAGTTTTTGAAAAAAATTATCAATTGTTTTTGCCTGGGGGCGGGCAAAAATATTTTTGGGTAAATTGGTTCTGTAATTTATCCTTTTTTTTGCGCTTAGGCAATTGCTGCCGCCTGCTTACGGTAAAGCATAAATCATACCGGGGTAGCGCCTGATTTCTCCTTCCAGCTCAAGCAACAGCAGCTTGCCGCTTACTTTTGCCGCCGGGAGGTTTAAAAGCACGCAAATACTGTCCGCCTGCAACGGGCCTTCGGATTTGAGCAGTTCAATTATGTTTGCGGTCAGGCTTCCGTCCCCATCCCTTTCGGGGGGGCTGGTTTCCGGCGGCAAGCGCTTTTCCGTTTTTTCAGCGGGCGGGTTTATTGTTTTTTTTGCATTATTTTTTGCCTGGCGTTCATTTGCATGTTCTCTTTCCGCGTCTGCAGATGCAAGAATCTCACCCACGGCCAGCGCCTGTTTTCCAAACTCAGAGAAGCCTTTCAGCCTGGGCAGAAGCTCAATCAGCACATCTTCCAGGTCCAGTACGGGCTTGGCCCCCCTCCTGATCAGCTCGTGAGAGCCTTGTGCCTTTGATGCCGCAAATTTGCCGGGCATGGCGAAAACTTCGCGGCCATACTCAAGCGCAAGGCTGGCGGTAATCAGGCTTCCACTGCGCCCGGCGGCCTCAACCACCAGAATGCCAAGTGAAAGGGCGCTGATAATGCGGTTGCGGATCGGGAAATGGAAGGCCTCCGGCTTTGTGCCGCCAGGATACTCTGAAAGCAGCAGCCCGGAGGCGGCTATCCTGTCCTGCAAATTTTTGTTTTCCGGAGGGTAGTATACGTCCAGCCCGCATCCCAGAACGGCCACAGTGCCGCCAGGGCCGTCAAGCGCTGCTTTGTGGGCTTTGCTGTCCACCCCTCTGGCCATGCCGGAAATTACGGTTACTCCCGCTTTTGAAAGTTCGGAAGCCACCCTGTGGCTGGCCGCGAGCGCGTCTGGCGAAGCTCGTCTTGCTCCCACCACTCCCACTCCAGGGTAGCCCAAAAGCTCTATGTTTCCCTTGGCGTATAAAAAAACAGGGGGAGTTGGAATTTCTTTAAGCGTTTGCGGGTAATGCGGGTTTGTCCAGAGAAGGATGTTTGTGTGCGGCTGCTTGGCCAGGCCCCACTCTTTGCCGGCAGGGCCGCGCCAGCTTTCCGACTTGAAGGCCTGGATTGCCGGTTCCGAAATATTGTGCCGCCTCCATTCGCCTGAGGCCAGTATGGCCGCATAGGCGGAACCATATGCCTTGAGCAGATTGGCGGCGCCTTTGGGGCCCAGCCCTTCGGTGTGCTTAAGCGCGAGGGCCGCCCAAAACTCCTTGCGCTGCGCCTCGCCCATTTCAGCAAAATCGGTCACAGCCTCCAAAAGCGTGTGATGGCTATTTTCCCGGTTTGGCGGGGGAAGTGTCGTATTCATATTTTTACAACACCCGGCAGAAGTTAATTCGGCAGACCGGCCATCTGTTTTTTAGCTATAGCGGCCGAGCGGGACGAAGGGTAATCGCTCAGCAGAAGCTGAAGGTAGAACTTCGCATTCTGGCTGTCTCCCATTTTTTGATAGGACATGCCTGTTTTCAGCATCGCATCGGGGGCCTTTCCGCTTTTGGGGAAACGGGAAACAATTTCTTTGAAGCAGAGTATCGCTTCATCATATTTTTTTTCGCTGTAATATGCTTCGCCTTTCCAGTAAAGTGCGTTTGGCACAAGGCTGCTTGAAGGATATTTGGCCATAAACCCGTCCATGGCGGTCCGGCCCTGTGAAAATTTTCCCCGCTCTATCTGGGCCAGCGCCGAAGCATACTCTCCTTTTTCGCCCCCGGACGAGGTCGGAATTTTGGGAGAGCTTCCTGCTTTTGGGGCCGGCTTTTGTTCTCCCGCTTTCAGGGGGGCTGGGGGAGAGGCCGGGTCTATGGGCCGCCCGCCCGAGATCTCTGCCCGAGGCTGGTTACTGGCCGCAACGGGCGGTTGCGCGGCTGCTTGCCCCGTGCTGCTTGTGCCGCTGTGGGGTGGCTGCAGGGCGATATTGGCGGGGGAGTGGTAAATTACCACTCCCTTATTCTGGCCGGAAGTTGCGGCTGCGGCCTGTGGGAGAGCGCTTGGCGCTACTACCGCCTCGCCGGGTTTGGGAGTGACCGCTTCCGATGCAGCCTGGGTTTTTTCCTGCTCCGCAGGACCGGGGCGCATGGTTTCACGGGTTATGACCGGCGGAGGGTTGGGGACTTTGATTTCGGGGTGTTTTGCCTCCAGCGCCTTCAGGCGGGAGGCCTCCCATTGGTTGACGCTTTCCTGGCGGGCCTGGAAATTATACATGTCGTCTTCCA
>CAZDJL010000192.1:0-3359 GCA_964505745.1 uncultured Desulfovibrionaceae bacterium
AAGACTTCATATTGGAAATAATAGATTCAAACAAAACGTTCCAGCTTTGCCGGAAGCAACCTTTCAAGATTAAAAACGCAAAGTTTTTGCCAGAAATGATGCGGGCGGGCTTCATCCGGCATCAGGCGCCCGTTCAAACGTCAACCGCCCTATGAATAACAGACAAAACCCGGTTTTACCAGTCATTACAACCCTTCAAAGTTATTCTGACCAGGCTTCCCCGCTTTTGGGCGTGACCATGGCGGTCATGCCCAGCCGTAGCTGCGGCATCTGGGCGGGGTCATAGTCATCGATAGACACAATCACCGGAACCAAATTTTCGGGGTTGTCGAAATTGGCGGAAAACCCGTCCTCCGGCAAAGGAAAAGCAAGAGTGGCCGGGCGGACGGATTTAACCTTGCCGGAAAGCACCAGCCCGTCCAGCGCGTTGAAAACAATGCCGCACTCGTCTCCCGGAGAAAGCCGGGCCGCTGTCTTTTCATCAAAAAACGCCGTTATCCACAAAAATTCCGGATCAAGGGGAACAATGCTGAGCAAACGGTCTCCGGCCGCAACCTTTACCCCTTGCTTTACAAAAACATCCAGCACATAACCGTCCACGGGGGAAAGCGGACGAAGGCCGCCAACCCTTTCCTCAGAAGCGGCAAACTTGTTCCTGGCCGATTCCAGCTCAACCTGGCGCAACGCTTCCGTGCCTTGCGGGGTTGAAAGTATGCGGCGCTGCTCCTTCACCGCGTTCAAATCCTGCTCGGCCCGGAACCTGTTCAAACTGGCCTGCTCAAGCCTGGCTTTGGCTTCATCCAGGCTGGCCAGCAAAGTTTCTTCCAACATCTTTGCATGCGCCAGTTTGTCCTTGCCATGGGCATTCAGGTTCGCCTCAATCTTACGCCGGCTCAAACTCGCCTCTGCAAGCGCCACGCTAAGGCGGCCGGCCTCCTTTTTGGCCAGGGCTTCCTCATCCGCTGCGGCCGCAACTCTGGCCTCAAACTCGCCAATGCCCACATTCATGCTGGCTCCAGGGGCGAACGATCCTTCGCTTATGGCGATCAGGGAAGATCTGGCCTGATCATATTCCCGGATTATTTCCGGATTATCCAGCTCCAGCAGGGGAAAATCCTTGCTTACAAACATGTCGCCCTGAACATCCACTTTTTTGACAAGCCCCGGCGCCTTAGCGGCCACGTCAAATATCCGCCCATCCAGGCGGGCATTGTATTCCTGCTCGGAACCCGGTTCCCTCAACAGCAAAGCGGCGGCAAGCAGGGCCAAAACAGCAACGCCTGCGCCAATTATCTTTTTAGAGTTCATACCCCCTCCCCGTAGTCCAGTCATTTATTATTGTACTGCAAAATCCATGCTAATGTTCTGTTCAAGCATACTTCGCCAAAAGAGACTTTGTTGCCGCCGCAAGCCGCTGCACTGTTGCCAGAACTTCCGATTTTTAATAGAATTCTGCACCCAAAAAGCACTTCAGCAACTTAGAGGTAACCCGCCATGCCCAGCCAACCGCCAACCGTTCTCGCAATTCACGACCTGTCCGGATTTGGGCGCGGCTCGCTCACCACGGTAATCACCGTGCTGGGGGCAATGGGCATTCAGGCCTGCCCCATGCCAACCTCGCTTCTGTCTACTCACACCGAATTTGACGGCTTCTCATTTCTCGACCTTACTTCCGAAATGGAAAAATTTATTGACCACTGGCAGAGCCTGGGGCTTAAATTCGATGTCATTTACAGCGGTTTCCTGGGTTCACCAGCCCAGACCGCACTGGTAAAGCGCTGCATAGGCCTGTTCAGCCATGAAAATTCGTTCACGCTGGTGGACCCGGTGCTGGGCGATAATGGAAGCCTTTACCCCACCATGGATAAAAAGATGGTGGAAGAAATGAAAAGCCTTGTCCGCTCGGCCCAGATCATTACCCCCAACCTGACCGAAGCCGCCCTGCTGCTGGATGAGCCCTGCCCCGAAAGCCTCGACCAGAAAACCATCATAAAATGGATGAAAAGGCTGGCTGAAATGGGCCCGGACACTGTAGTGATTACCAGCGCCATTTTAAACGACGACCCCGATTACAGGGCCGCAAGCTCGGTAATCGCGCATAGCCGCCCGCCCCAGTCAGGGCACGACGAATTCTGGCAAATCAAGTGCGACTATATTCCCGCCCATTATCCCGGCACAGGAGACATTTTCGCCAGTGTTCTCTGCGGTTCCCTGCTCTGGAAAGAAGAGCTTCAGGTGGCGGTGGCACGGGCCATGCGCTTTATTGCAACAGGCATAGAGCAGAGCGAACATGCACAGGAACCGAGAGAAAACGGCATTTTGCTGGAGCAGGTGCTGGACACCCTGAAAGGCCCCCTCTCCCGCACCCAGAGCCAGCGGCTCATTCCAACATTCCAAACTAACCAGCCATAGCGCAGGAACAAACATGCAAACACACCCCTCAAACTCCAACCTGCCGATAGGCCTGTTCGATTCAGGCATTGGCGGCCTTACTGTGCTTCGGGCCATACGTGAGGCTATGCCCCACGAAAATTACCTTTACCTGGGAGACAACGCGAGGCTCCCCTATGGAACCAAAAGCCCGGAAACCATTAGCCGCTATGCGTTGCAAGCAACCAGGCTTCTGGTGGCCAGAAACATAAAAATGCTGGTTATCGCCTGCAACACGGCCAGCGCCATTGCCCTGGACGAACTTGCAAGCGCGTACCCAGACATACCGATTGTCGGCGTGGTTGAACCGGGCGCGGCGGCGGCCTGCGCCAATTCAGAAAGCGGCCATATTGCGGTAATAGGCACCGAATCCACCATCCGGGGCGAAGCCTATCTGCGCGCAATCAGAAAGATCAGGCCCGACGCCATAATTGAAAGCAAGGCCTGCCCGCTGTTTGCACCCATGGCGGAGGAAGGCCTTGTTTGCGGAGAAATAGCGGAGATGGTGGCCAGGCACTATCTGGGGGAAATATTCAGCCAAACCCGGGTTCCGGACTGCCTGTTGCTTGGCTGCACACACTATCCTCTTTTAAAAAGCGCCATAGCCAAAGTGACTGGAACTGGAGTGAAAACCGTCGATTCGGCCAGAACCACCGCCATTGCTGTGCAAAAACTATTCAAGGACGGACGCTGCAGTGAGAACTCCTGCACCCCTCCCCATTGCGGGCAGGTGCGCTACCTCACAACCGATGCTGTTCAGCCGTTTGTACGCATGGGCAAGCTTTTCATGGGCGCAGAAATTCGCCCCGAAGATGTGGAAACCGTTGCCCTGTAATATTAAGAATAGGGAGTCAGCCTGAAGCAGGATTGCGCGGAAGACTCCACCTGCTCCAGGCTGCGGACCAGAGCTTTGGGGGACCCTTGCTTTT
>CAZDJL010000193.1:0-3355 GCA_964505745.1 uncultured Desulfovibrionaceae bacterium
AAAAATCACCCTTCACAGCAGAAGTTACAGTCGATTGCCTTTCTCACATTGATTCTATACTATTTACAGGCAGTCAAAGTATCTAAAAATGCCGCTAGCAATGGAGGCGCCTTATGAAAAAGCTGATAAAAAATAATGTCTATTGGGTTGGCAAGATCGACTGGGAGCTGGAGTCCTTCCACGGCTCGGACTACTCGATCAACCACGGCTCAAGCCAGAACGCCTACCTGCTCTGCGAGGAGAAAACCGTCCTGATCGACACGGTTTGGAAGCCTCATTCTACCGAGTTTCTGGACAACCTGGAGCAGGAGATCGACCTCAAAAAGATCGACTTCATCGTCATGAACCACGGCGAGGTCGACCACAGCGGCGCGCTGCCGGCTCTGATGGAGAAAATACCCGGCACGCCGATTTACTGCACCGCCAACGCGGTGAAGTCGCTGGTGGGCCAGTACCACCACCCGGAATGGAACTTTCAGGTGGTCAAGACCGGCGACGCGGTGGACGTCGGCAACGGTAAGCAGATCGTATTTCTGGAGATGCGCATGCTGCATTGGCCGGACAGCATGGCGACCTATCTGACCGGGGACAACATCCTGTTCTCCAACGATGCGTTCGGGCAGCACTACGCGGTGGCCGAACTGTTCAACGACCAAGCCGACGAGTGCCTGCTCTGGGCGGAGGCGCTCAAATACTATGCCAACATCCTCAACCCCTTTTCGCCGCTGGTCAAAAAGAAGGTGGAGGAGATTCAGGCGCTCGGGCTGCCGATCGACATCATCGCGCCCAGCCACGGCTCGATCTGGCGGGACAACTCCCTGCAGATTGTGGAAAAGTACTACGAGTGGGCCCAGGACTACCAGGAGAACCAGATCACCATCGCCTATGACTCGATGTGGGACGGCACCACTCAGCTCGCCCACCAGATCGGCGAGGAGATCGCCCGCATCTCCCCCGACACCCGGGTGAAGATTTTCAACATCTCCAAGACCGACAAAAACGACATCATGACCGAGGTGTTCAAGTCCAAGGCGATTGTGGTCGGCTCCCCTACGGTGGGGCAGAACATCCTGTCCTCGGTGGGCGGCTGGATCGACTTTTTGGCCGAGCTGAAGTTCCGGGGCAAGAAGGCGGCTGTGTTCGGCTGCTACGGATGGAGCGGAGAGAGCACCAAGGTGCTGCGCGAGCGGTTGGCAGAGGCGAGCTTTACGCTGGTCGAGCCGGAGATTAGGTGCAACTGGAACCCCAGGCCGGACGATTTCGCCGAGGCCGCAAAGATAGCACAGGCGCTCTGCGTGTAAACCTGTACGCAGCAGCGGGCGGGCGTCTTGAACTGAAAATCGCGTCCGCTGCCGCGGATTAATGAGAAATGGCCCCTTGCCGTCACCTGATGGCAAGGGGCCAGAGTTAGAGCATTTACCCATTCAAATTATCTGTATTGATTGAATGCTCTGCTGCTGCAAAGCAAAGCGCAGCAGCACCTGCGGAATCGGCCCAGGTATGTGGAAAAACAGGCTTTGCCACCCCTTCTTCTATTGTTAAGCGCCAATCTCAAAGCCAAAAGGCTATAAAAGACGCATGCATCCAGCACGAACAGAGGCTGAGGCTATTTTTGAGCGGCGTGCACTCAAAACTGAAGAGTCGCCAGAGGGGGTTGGAAAGCACAACTTCTTTTGATCGAATTTGTGCGGATTTTGACCGCTGAATGCGGCCCTAGTGATGATTTTCTTTGTATATGCCCAAGCTCGCCTATTTCAAGGTCTGCCGGAATTTGATGTTCAGGTAGTTTCTGTACGGCCTACATACTTTGTAGCTCGCGAGGCTTGCCTGATTCTTTTCTGCAGTTTTGGCCTGAAGCCAAATGGATTAGTGAAAATGTTAATTCAGTTGCACTGAACCTCCTGCTATAGGTTTCTCTGGAAAATTTCCAAAGCAAGAGGTTTTTGCCAGGAGGCGAAAAAATGTCAAGGGTAAATCAAAATTTTTCTGCGGGGCATAGGTGGGGCAGGCTGGTTTTTCCTTGAGAGCTTGGGCTGTCGGATGAATGTGGCGCTCTTGAAAGCTGTTGACAATGGCGGAAGGGGAGGGATTCGAACCCCCGGAGGGCTTGCACCCTCAACGGTTTTCAAGACCGCCGCGTTCAACCGCTCTGCCACCCTTCCGCGAAGTGAATTAGATAGCAAAAGTAATTGGGAAAATCAAATGGAAAGAGGCCGCAAACTTTCCACACAAAGCTTTTCGCCAGTCTGCCTGCTGTGGGAAAAATTAGAAGCCGCGCAAGCACTCACCCACCGCGAGCCGATAAACAGGCCCAAAAAACAGAAGCGCCACTTCATGGCAAGCAAGCCGTCTGCGTCTGCTTTACAGTGAAAATTTCATTACCCCCACCGGGCAGCTCAAAGATGAAACCCTCCGGCTGCCCCACAGGCGGCTCAACGAAGATTGAATTCTATTGGCAGCTCCACCCACACAGGCACCCTTTCGCCCCCTTTTTGGGACGGTGAAAATTTCCATTTTTTCACCTCCTCCAGGGTGCATGCCTCAAACACCCCGGGCGGCGAAGATTTTTTTATGTGTATCTGCGAAATTCTGCCTGCTTCATCCAAATGGAACCTTACCAGAACATGCCCCGTCAGCTTCTTTCTTCTTGCATCACGAGGATAGGGAACCTGGGAATTTTTCAATATTTGCGGCTTCTTGTCCACGGAGTCCAGGTTGTAGCCAAAAGCCTGCGCGCCTCTGGAGGAGTAAGCCGGGCTTGCTGCATCCGCTCCCGGCTGCGCTGCACCCCCGCCAAAATCCGCACTCTCGGCCTTGTTCTCCTGCTCTTTCCCTTCCTTCTCCGCCTGTGAAGGCTGAACTATTTGCGGTTCCGGCTTTACCTGCCGCAAAACCGTTGCCTTTGGGCGGGGCGGCGGCACAGGCTTCTCCTTCTTTTTTCTGGGCTCAAGCGGTTTTTGGCGCCCCTCATTTACAGGATCGGGCCGCCCCCGGCTTTCACTTTGCAAAGAAGGGGCGCTGCCAGTTGGAACCATTGTCACAACCTTACTGACATAAAGAACGGAAGGCGAATCTCCTGCAAAATTATCATCAGGCCGCTCAACCAGCCTGCCCCCCAAAAACAGCAGAAGCCCCAAAATGAAAACATGCAAGCCCAAAGACACAACAAAACCCTTGCCCCCGGAGGGAGAAACCGCCTTTTCCATGTTTGGCAATTCACAAAAACTCTGCATAAGGCACTGACCCCAAAGTTGACACACCAAGCCAGGGGCTGTTCTTCAGCCGCCGGGCATAAACAGGTTAAAGCGGTTTCGCTTTCAGCCGCCGCTTAAGAGCGGGCAAGGAAGTTCCGCGC
>CAZDJL010000194.1:0-3326 GCA_964505745.1 uncultured Desulfovibrionaceae bacterium
GCTCTTCCGATCTGTTTGGGATGTGCGATTTTTCCCTGTTCCGGGCCAAATGGGTTCGTTTCTGGCAAGGCTTGGGGCAGAGGCACAGCTACTGCAACCTAATTTTCCTCTCTGCCCAAGCTCCAGAAGCACACAGGCCCGCTTTAGAAACGGGCCTGCCTTGCTTTCAAAATTATTGCTCCACATCCGGTTTGAACTTGGAATATGGAATTCGCACGGCCACGCCGCTGTCATCCCAGGAATACTGTGTTCCTTCAAGAAATTTTCGCCCATTGCAGGCGTTAATGGCAAGAGCTATTATGACCCGGGCCATTTCATCGCTATCCTGTCTTACTGTGGCGCTCATAACACCTTTTCTGATGGCTTCAATCGCCTCCGGCACGGCGTCCACTCCTACAACGGGTATAAAGTTCTCACGGCTTCCGCCTTCCAGATTGTAACCCTTCTGCTGCAAGGCATCTATCGCCCCCAAAGCCATGGCGTCATTATTGGCAATAACCAGTTCTATTTCGGGAACACCCACAGAGAGCGACAGCCGCATTGCCTGAAAGGCCACTTTCCGCTCCCAGCCGCAAAGCTGATGATCAACCTGCTCCAAAGGCACTCCAAGCTTGCGGGCAAACTTCACACTATATTCCGTTCTAGCCATGGCTTCGGGATTATCCGGTTCACCTTGAAACATTATAAATTGCAGCTTGCCATCGCCGTCACGGTCAAATTCGGGGTGCTTCAGCCAAAGCTCATGGATTATTTCACCCTGCAAACAACCCGCATCAGAAACAAGCGTGCCCACAAATGCGGCTTTGGAGTATTCTTTCAGGACATCCAGGTTTGGCTCCCGGTTGAAGAAAATAATCGGCACATCGTATTTTTTCGCCATGCCAACCACAGAAGATGCCACCTGAGGTTCAACCGGGTTAAAGATAACAACGTCAACCCCTTGGGCAAGAAGAGAGCTCAGTTGATCGCTCTGGGCAAGCTGGTCGCCCTTTCCATCTTCGACAATGACTTTGAACCTTCCAGACAGCCCGGCTTCAAGTTTTTTTAAAACTTCCCCCAAATAAACATCCTGAGCATTGTAAAGAAAAATACCGACCACAGGCTCCGCTTTTTCAGAAGATTTTACAGGATTATCCGAAGAATCGCTGTTGCAAGCCCCCACAGACAGCAGCAACAAAATTGCCGCTCTTCTCAGAAATCTGGCCATCCCCCCCCTCCCGGTTGAACTTATTTATTTCTGTTCAGTTTGTTTTTTTCAGTTTTTGCCACCATACCCCAAACAATCAGCGCCCTGCGCAACTCATTTATATCAAGTGGCTTGGTTATGTGCTCGTTCATCCCTGCCTCGATACTCTTTTCTTTATCACCGCTCATAGCATTGGCGGTCATGGCAATAATAGGAATAAGCCGGGCATAAGGGTTAGGGCTGTTCCGAATAGCCTGGGTTGCTGCAAGGCCGTCCATCACAGGCATCTGAATGTCCATGAGAATAATGTCCACGTTCTCTTTTTCCCACAGTTTCAAGGCCTCTACGCCATTCTCCGCCACAACCACGTCCATTCCCATGTCTTTCAATATTTCCTTGGCTATTTCCTGGTTTATATCATTGTCCTCAACCAGAAGCACCTTCAGTATGGACAGCACGGCGTCATCCAGCATGAGGGGCTTGGCGTTGCGGGTTTTCAGCTCTTCCGGGTCGCCCTCCTGCACGCAAACTGTAAAATAAAATACACTTCCTTTGCCCAGTTCACTTTCAAGCCATATCTCGCCACCCATCATCTGAACCAGCAGACGGCTGATTGCAAGGCCCAAGCCGGTTCCGCCGTATTCACGGGAATTTGAGCCGTCTGCCTGCGAGAAAGAATCGAAAATATGCTCCTGTATATTCTTATCGATGCCAATGCCGGTATCCCACACGGAAAATAGCAGCTCTATCGCCTTGCCCGTGCGCTTTCTCAAAGAAACATTGAGGCTGACTTTGCCATGATCGGTGAACTTGAGAGCGTTCCCGCACAAATTGATCAACACCTGGGCTATCCGCAACGAATCTCCCAGCAAAATGTCCGGCACATCCTCTTCCTCTTTGAAGCTGAGCTCCAAGCCCTTTTCATGGCTCTTCACCAGCATCAGGTCGTAAACCGACTGCAAGGTGTCGGACAGCCTGAATGTCGCATTATAAAGGTTGAATTTGTGAGCCTCCATTTTAGAAAAATCCAGAATGTCGCTGATAATGCCAAGCAAAGTCTTGGCTGCATTATTTATGCGGTGCAAATACTCCTGCTGGCCGGAATCCGGTTTATCTTTCAAAGCCAGATATGTCATGCCGATAATGCCGTTCAACGGAGTGCGTATTTCATGACTCATCCTGGCAAGAAATTCGCTCTTCGCTTTGGTGGCGCTTTCAGCCTTTTGCACAGTTTCTTTAAGTGTTTCCACCATCTTGCTAAGACTTACGGCCAGGTCGCCAAGCTCGTCATTCCGCTTTACTCCGGTGCCAGAAGTCTCCTCCCCCTGTGAAATTTCCACAGCAAACCGGCTCAGCCTCCGAATATCCCTGGTAACCGGAAAAATGAACATTAAAACGCAAAGCGTAGACAAAATTGCAATAATCAGGCTGGAGCCGATAGTGGAATTTTTTACAGTATTCAGATACGAGTTCATGTAGGCTTCATCGGCTATAACCAAAGAATAAAGATCCGTCTGGGGAATATGGTAAAAACCTATTGTTTTCAACTCGCCGTTCATGCGCACATTCCGGCTTCCCGAAACATTGCTCTGAATACAGGAAAACCACTGTTCTTCACCAAAATTCATCTTTTTCGCATCATCAAGATTAAGCGCCGACAGAACGGTTCCCGAAGAATTCACAATATAAGGGGACACATCGGGACGTGTAGACTCTTTAATGCTGCTGCGGCTTACCTTTGAAAGCTCGAGGCTGCCCACCAGAACCCCTGCCCGGCCATCTGAAACAATTTTTAAGGCAACCGGAATAAGGACTCTTCCCAATTTATTGCAAATATAGGGAGGGCCAACCATAAAAGTACGCTTGCCCATAACGTCTTTTATCCAGCCCGAATCGCGCCAGAAAGCACAATTGTTCTCCGCGTCAAAAACACCGGCAATGGGCTCCCCCTCTTCATTCAGCAGATAAAATTCCTCATAATAGCCAAATGATGTCTTGATGCGGTTAAGCATCATGGTAAGCTCTTTTCTTTTTATCTGCTGCTCCGGGGTGTCTGAATCGGGGTTGGCGGAAAGCCTCACCCCTTCAAGAACAAGAGGTATGGTGGCTACCAGCACCATATCTTTGCCAGAGCGCTGCA
>CAZDJL010000195.1:0-3295 GCA_964505745.1 uncultured Desulfovibrionaceae bacterium
GCCAGCATCACCGCTACTGAGGAGCTGACGGACTTCAGCAAGGCCTCAAGCTGACCGTTCCAGGCCGCCACCCTCCCTCCATTTCAAGATTTTTTTGGCTGTTTCCAAGTTGCCTTATGGCAAACCCCATGATATCATTTAAACTATGTGGTATTTATTTAAAACCCTGTCTTAAAGGACAACTGCTGTGCCATATATTAATGGACTGGGTATTTATACCCCAGAGAAAATCATCGACAATGCCTATCTGGAAAAACTGGTAGACACTTCTGACGAATGGATTACAAGCCGCACCGGAATCAAGCGCCGCCGCATGGCGGCGGAGGATCAAATCACTTCCGATCTGGCCTATCACGCTTCGCTTGCCGCACTTGAAGACTCGGGGCGCAGGCTTGATGAAATCACCCATGTGTATGTATCCACATCCACCCCGGATGCGCTTTGCCCCGCCACTGCCTGCGTGCTTATCCACAAGCTGGGAATTAAAGGGGTAATGGCCTTTGACAGCAATGCGGCCTGCTCCGGTTTTGTGAATGCATTGCAGCTTGCAAACTATACCGCCCAGGCTGACCCCAATGCGGTAATTCTGCTGGTGGCGGCTGAAGTGATGACCAGAAAACTGGACTGGACGGACCGTTCGACCTGCGTTCTTTTCGGCGATGGGGCCGGGGCCGTTATTGTTTCCCAGAATCTGCCGGAAAACCCCCGGGGCTTTACCGCCAAAATATGCGATCTGCTGGTTGATTCGGATGGAAAATTCAGCGAGCTGATTTCCATTCACGCCGGGGGCTCGCGCCAGAGCTATAAAGTCGGCGATCCGGTAAACCGTGAATATTTTATAACCATGGAAGGCAGAGAAGTGTTCAAGCAGGCGGTAAGAAGCATGGTTCAAGCTTCCGAGACTCTTCTTGAGCGCAACGGGCTTACCGTTTCCGATGTGGCGCTGGTCATTCCCCACCAGGCCAACGACAGAATTATACAGGCCGTGGGTGAAAGACTGGAAGTTCCCCAGGACAAGCTTTTCGCCAACGTGTCGGAATACGGCAACACATCATCCGCCACAGTGCCAATCGCCCTTTACGATGCGAACAAGGAGCGCCTGCTGCCCAAAGGAAGCAAGGTGCTGCTGACGACCTTCGGCGGAGGATTCATCTGGACGGCGGCATTGCTTGAAATTGTATAAATCATTCCCTCCGCGCAGCGGCGGGCCCGGTTTCGGGCGGCACGCCCTGAACCTGTTGAAGCATCAATTGAAGGCCCTTTTCTAAAAAGGGCCTTTTTGCTTGTGGCCCGCATAGCGGGCGGTTCTTTGTTTTGTACGCTGCGCAGCCTGAACGGGTTGGAACCGCCAACAGAAAAGGCGGCAAAAGCCGTTTCCTCCGCTTGCCGCCTTTTTCTTAAATAAAGCTCCGCCAAATACTACAGCAAAACTTCCTCAAGCTCGATGCTGGCCCCCTTAAGCGCCTCGGCCACCGCCTTATGCACATAATAGCCATCGGTAGTGTTCAGGCCGAACCCGAGGGAACGATTCTCCCTGGCGGCCTTACGCCAGCCCTTGTTTGCCAGTTGCAGCGCATAGGGCAAAGTTACGTTGGTAAGGGCATAGGTGGATGTGCGCGGGAAAGCGCCAGGCATATTGGAAACGGCGTAGTGCACCACGCCGTGCTTGACATAAACCGGGTCGCTGTGAGTGGTGGCGCGGTCTATCGTGGCAACCGAGCCCCCCTGGTCCACCGCCACGTCCACAATCACCGAACCGGGAGACATGCTTTTAACCATATCCTCGCTGACCAATTTGGGAGTGGTGGCGCCAGGCACAAGCACCGCGCCGATGAGCAAGTCCGCGGTTTTCACTTCCAGAGCAAGATTGTGCGCATTGGAAGCGACTGTTCTGACCCGTGAGCCGAAAATATCATCGAGATAACGCAGGCGGTCTATATTATTGTCCAGCACTGTAACGTCAGCGCCAAGCCCTACAGCCATTTTGGCGGCGTTGGCGCCAACCGTTCCTCCGCCAACAATCACGCAATGGGCAGGAGCAACCCCTGGAACCCCGCCGATCAGCACCCCTTTGCCGCCCTTGTTATGGGCAAGATAGGATGCCCCCATAAGCACGGACATGCGCCCGGCCACCTCGCTCATGGGCGCGAGCAAAGGCAGGGAGCGATCCGGCATCTGAACTGTTTCATATGCAAATGAAGTTGTCCTTTGCCGGATAAGCGCATCCGCCAGGTCCCTTGCCGCAGCAAGGTGCAGATATGTGAACAGAACCAGATCGGAGCGGAGATATTTAAATTCCGGCGCAACAGGTTCCTTGATTTTAAGAACCAGTTCGGACTGATTCCAGACTTCAGCCGCATCGGGCAAAACAGTCGCGCCTGCGGCCTCATATTCCTCATTGGAAATCATGCTTCCAAGCCCGGCGTTTTCCTCTACATATACCTGGTGCTTGTTATCAACCAGCGCTTTGACCCCTGCCGGGGTAATCGCCACACGCTGTTCGCTTTCTTTGATTTCTTTAGGTATGCCTACCCGCATAATAATCTCCTGCTATTTTGTGTTGTCCATATGCAGGGACAAAGGCCCCTTGCCGTGCGCAGAAATTTCTTTCACAGGCACTTTCATCTGTAGCGACGTCAGTTCTTTTTCAAGCCTGGCAGTTGTTTCAGCGCTTTCCGCCGCAACAGACTGCGGTGGCTCCGGCTTTAACTGGGCCAGTTGCTCTCTGTCGGTCTGCTCCTTGGCCGCCTGGCGCTTCAGGGAAATCTGGGCGGATTTGACCAGAAGATCGAGGCTTGCCTCCATGGACTGCAAAAGCCCTACCAATTGGCTCCGCTCGCCTCTAAGCTCCCGGCTGAGCTCATCCAGGGCGCGTAAAATAAAATAAAACATTGCGGCCATGCCCGCAAAGCAAAGCATCATGAAAACCATGAAAAAAACTGTTGGGTCGAACATAAAAATCCTCTTTTGTAAAAGGAAAAATTAGTATACCTTCAAAACTCTTGGGCCATAAGCATAAAATGCCCACACACATTGGTTTCACAGCAATAACACAGGCAGAACCAGCCTTCAACACAAAATTAACGGTCAAAAAAACATGGCTTCACCAAGCATTAAGCCCCTGATGCTGATGGCGGATCGGGACGGCAATATTTATGAACATCCAGAGCTTTTGATGGTTTGCAGACAAGGGGAAAACTTCAGCCTGCCCCGTCCTGATGAATTGATGCCTCTGCCGGCCGAAAGCGAGCTGTTTCTTTTGCCAGGCCGCCGCGCAGTGGGCCTGGACGAAGAA
>CAZDJL010000196.1:0-3281 GCA_964505745.1 uncultured Desulfovibrionaceae bacterium
TTACATTTTGTATTTTGATTCCGGATCCATGCCGGCAAGAATGTCGGACAGTTCCGTGTCGGAGTCTTCGTCAAGGTCGCCGAAGTCGTGGTCGGGCGCAAGCATGGCAATGGCTCCGTCTCCTGCGGATACCGCCACAGGCTGATGCTGGTCTTTGGGATATTCCAGGCCCGCCTCATCCATTACCTCCCGGCTGGCCAGGATGGGAGCCTGCGCCCTTAGCGCCAGGGCCACCGCATCGGAAGGGCGGCAATCGACCAGGCAGGTCTTGCTTTCTTTGGAAAGCTCAATTTGGGCGTAAAACACTCCTTCCTCCACCCTGACAATTTGAACTGATTTGAGCGCATACCCCACAGCCTCCACCGTGGAAAGGAGCAGGTCGTGGGTAAGGGGGCGGGGGACTTCAATTTCCTGCAGCGCCAGGGAAATGGAAACGGCTTCGCTGGGGCCTATCCAGATGGGCAGGATGTGTTTTTGCGAAATGGTGCGCAGCACCAGGATCGGCGATTTGCTGACCGGGTCCATTGAAAGGCCGGCAACATTAAGTTCAATCATTATATTTCAACCTCTTTGGCGATGAGCGAGTGTTTTTTTGCCTCGATTATGGTTACAGGCAAAAGTTTTCCCGGAGACGCGGCCTTGGATGACGTGTTTACAATGTAGCCGTAGGGGTCGCGCCCCTGCCATCCATCTTTGCGTTTGCTGGGCGACTCTATTAAGACGTGGGTGAATTTGCCCACCTGTTCTTCCAGAAAACTTTCGCGCCGTTCTGTCTGCCAGGCCTGAAGCCGGGCCAGACGCTCAAGAGCTGTTGCCTGCGGAATTTTGTCCAGAAAACGTTCAGACTTTGTGCCGGGCCGGTCGGAATAGCAGAACGAGAAGCTGTCCATAAAATTGGCGGCCCGCATGGCCTGCATGGTGGCTTCAAAGTCCTCTTCCGTTTCACCCGGAAATCCTACAATGATATCTGTTGAAAGCTCCAGATCCGGCCGCGCTTCACGCAAGGAGGCCACAGTGTCAAGATAGTGCTCCACCGTATATTTGCGGTTCATGAGCTTTAGCACTTTGTTTGAACCGGACTGCAAGGGCAGGTGCAGGCGGGGGCAAAGGCTGGGCAGGTCTTTGAACGCCCGGATAACTTCAGGGGCGATGTCCTTGGGGTGGGAGGTCATGAAGCGCAGGCGCAGCAGGTTTGGAATTTCCGCCACCGCATAAAGCAGCTCCGCAAAAGAGGCGCTCCAGGCCGGCTGGTCGGCTCCATAGGCGTTCACGTTTTGCCCCAGCAGGGTGATCTCCCTGCTGCCGCGGGCAACCAGATCTCGGCATTCACTGAGGATGGAGTCCTTCCGGCGTGATTTTTTGGGGCCTCTGGTAAAGGGCACAATGCAGTATGTGCAGAAATTGTCGCAACCCTGCATTATGTCCACATAGGCCGAGGTTGGGGCCGGGCCGCTTTCAACCAGGGGGTCCTTGTCCACATAATGCTCGGTGAAATCAAGCAGGGAAAGCCGCAGCAAAGGGTCTTCCATAAGGCGCAGCAGCGCAGCGGGGGCATTGCTTGTGCCGTCCGGGCCAAACACCAGGCGCACCTGAGGGAAGCGTTTGAAAAATTGTTTCCCCACCTGCTGGGCCACGCATCCGCCCACGGCCACCAGCACATCGGGGTCGGCGGCAGTCAGTTTCTCAATGCGCCCAAGCAGGCTCATAACTTTTTGCACCGGCTTTGCCCGCACCGAGCAGGTGTTTATAATATATACGCGGGCCTTGCCTTCAGGGGCTGGGGAAAATCCAGCGCAGGCAAGGGCGCGTTCAAGCCATGCAGACTCGTTGACGTTCATCTGACAGCCAAAAGTTACAATATTGTATGTTTTTTGAGCCATTCTGATCTATCCGCGCAGCCAGGGCGCGCCAGGCGTTTGCAATCTTTTTATTCCCGGCCGAATGTTTTTGAAAAGCGGTAGTCGAAGATTTTCCGGTCGAAGAAGTGTTCCTGAGGGCCGTATTTTTCCACGCAGAAGCTTGCCGCCACAGTGCCGGTTTGAATGGCCTTGACCAGGTTTTCGCCCCGGTGCAAAGCGGCCAGCATGCCGCCGCGCAAGGAATCTCCCGCGCCGGTAGGGTCTTTCACCTCTTCGGTGAGCACCGCCGGAATGTGGATTTCGCCTTCGCCCGTAAGCAGAAGAGAACCCTGGCTTCCCAGGGTGGTGACAACGTGCGGGGTCAGCTCAAGAAGCTCTTCTTTATTGGCCATGCCCAAAGCCTTTAGCACCATTTCCAGTTCATAGTCATTGCTGATGAACATGAAAGAGCCGGTAATGCTTTCTTGCAGCTCTTCGCCGGAAATGCTGGTAATCTGCTGGCTGGGGTCGTAAATGTAGCGCAGGCCCTGCTTTTTGAAAAAAGCGGGGTAGTGCTGCATGTCGCTCATATTGCCCGCGGCAATAATGGCCAGATCCTTGCCGGGATCTACCTGCCCGAATTCGTATTCGCACGGGTAATTCATGGCCGATGGGCAGAAGCCGGTAATCTGGTTGTCCGCCCGGTCGGTGGTGATGAAACACAGGGCGGTGAATTCGTTAGGCACGTGACGGATGCCCTCAAGGGGCATGTTCATTTTTTGCATTCTGCGTTCATAACGGTCGAAGTCGTCGCCCACCGAGGCCAGGGTAATGGGAGACTCGCCAAAAAGAGCGGCCGTGTACGAGATGTTTCCTGCCGTTCCGCCGCAGTGTTCGCGTACATCTTCAACCAGAAAGGAAAGATTGATGATATGCAGTTTGTCCGGAAGGATGTGTTCCTCAAACAGGCCGGGAAAACTCATTATGCGGTCATATGCCAAAGAGCCGGAAACATAGATAGCCATTAAAAAATCCTTCTTGATAAGAAGTGTTGTCAAGATTGTTTCAGAATCACTTCCCCGGCGGCCCAGTCCAGAAATCCGGGCAGCCCGTCTGCCAGGGGAAGGGCCACAATGCAGGGAAGCTCGTAAGGATGTATTTCCTTCACGCGCTCCGCAAGGCGGCTGAACGCCTTTTTGCGCGTTTTCAGCAGAAGCAGGCTTTCTTCACTCTGGCGCAGTTCTCCCTGCCAGCGGTACAGCGAATCCACTGCCGGAATGATGTTGGCGCAGGCCGCAAGGTTTTCCTCAATCAGCACGCCCGCTATGCGTTTTGCTTCTTCCTTGCCTGGAGTTGTAATATACACCAGAAGAATATCAGTCATAACACCCCTCCATAAGCGGCAAGATTACTTAAAAGGGGAGAAATACGCAATCTTTATTG
>CAZDJL010000197.1:0-3267 GCA_964505745.1 uncultured Desulfovibrionaceae bacterium
TTTGCTTCACTGTAAAAATCTCAAAGTGAAAACGCTATAGCCGTTCGCAAGGACCCGCGAGGGCCTTGATAAAATTCTTGCGGCAAGATGGATGCAGGCTGGTTTTGGGTGCCGTTAAGAGCTGGTTCAAGTGTTAACCGTTATGATGGGGCCGCACCCGGCCAGAACCACCCGCATAGCGGGTGGTTCTGGTTTTTTCATCTTTTTCTGCCCGGTTTCGCGTTTTGGGCGGTCAGGCCTGCTGGCCGCCCAAAATTGCCGCCTGGGCCGCCGCCAGGCGCGCTACAGGCACCCGGAACGGAGAGCATGACACATAGTCCATGCCGGATTCGCAGCAGAAGCGGATAGTGGCGGGGTCGCCCCCGTGTTCGCCGCAGATGCCTATTTTCAAGTCCGGCCGGGAAAACCGCCCATTGGCTATTCCGAATTTGACGAGCTGGCCCACGCCGTCCCGGTCCAGAGTAGAGAACGGGTCGCACGGCCAGATTCCTTCCTCGAGATAGGTGGGAATGAATTTGGCATCATCCCTGGAAAGACCATAAGTGAACTGGGTCAGGTCGTTGGTGCCGAAGGAGAAAAATTCGGCTCCGGCGCCGGATATGCGGTCTGCGATCAGAGCGGCGCGGGGCAGTTCGATCATTGTCCCAATCCGGTATTTGATTTTCACCCCGGTTTTTTTCATGACTTCCCTGGCCACATTGTCCACAATGTTTTTTTGTTCAATGAACTCCCGTTCATGCCCAACCAGCGGAATCATTATTTCGGGCGTCACCTTGATTTTCTCTTTGGCGGCTTTGGCTGCGGCTTCAAAAATTGCGGTGGCCTGCATAATGGTTATTTCAGGATATTGAATGCCCAGGCGGCACCCGCGCAGGCCCAGCATGGGGTTTGCTTCGTGCAACTCGGCCAGCTTTTCCTTTATCGACTCAACCGTATGCCCGATTTTGGCGGCCAGAAGTTCGATTTCCTTCTCCGCCTGCACCAGAAATTCATGCAAAGGCGGGTCAAGGGTGCGGATGGTAACGGGCATGCCTTCCATTACCTTGAAAATTCTATAGAAATCTTCCCGTTGCATGGGCAGAAGCTTGTCCAGGGCCTTTTGGCGCCCGGCTCTGTCCGGGGCGAGAATCATTTCGCGCACAGAAGTTATGCGGTCTTCCTCAAAAAACATATGCTCGGTGCGGCAAAGCCCTATTCCCTCCGCCCCGAAATTTCTGGCCGTCTGCGCGTCATGCGGAGTATCGGCATTGGCGCGCACGCCTATTTTTTTGGTTTTCTGCACCCATTTCATGAAGGTGGCGAAATCTCCGGTAAGGCTTGCGTCAACAGTTTTCAATTCACCCTTGATAATGTCCCCGGTGGATCCGTCCAAAGAAATCCAGTCGCCTTTTTTCACAACAGTTCCGTTTTTGGAACGGAATTCTTCTTTCGCGTAATCTACATAAATGTCCGATGCCCCCACCACGCAGGTTTTGCCCATGCCCCGGCCCACCACTGCCGCATGGCTGGTCATGCCGCCGCGGGCGGTAAGTGTTCCCTGGGCGGAATGCATGCCCTTGATGTCTTCCGGGCTGGTTTCAAGGCGCACCAGAATTACCCGCTCGCCTTTGGCGGCCCATTCCTCCGCCTCGGTTGCGGAAAAAACCGCCCGGCCCACAGCCGCCCCCGGAGACGCGGGCAGCCCCTTGGCAATGATTTCCCGTGCGGCTCCCGGGTCGAAGGTGGGCAGCAGAAGCTGGTTCAACTGCTCGGGAATCAGGCGCAAAAGAGCTTCCTCCGGTGTAATCCGTTTTTCTTTCACCAGATCAACGGCAATTTTAAGCGCGGCCTTGGCCGTGCGTTTACCCGCGCGGCATTGCAGAATCCATAGCTTTTTCTGCTGGATGGTGAACTCCATATCCTGCATGTCGCGGTAATGCTTTTCAAGTTTCTGGCGCGCCTTGTCCAGTTCGGCATATTGCTTCGGCATAATGTCCGACAGGGCACACATGCCCTGGGGCACCGGCAGGGTGTGGTTGATGGGGTTGGGGGTCCGGATGCCGGCCACCACGTCTTCGCCTTGGGCCTTAACCAGATATTCGCCGTAAAAATAATTTTCCCCGGTTGCGGGGTCGCGCGAAAAAGCTACTCCGGTGGCCGAATTTTCGTCCATGTTGCCGAAAACCATGGCCTGAACGTTCACCGCTGTTCCCCAGTCGGAAGGGATGTTGTTCAGCTTGCGGTAAACAGCCGCCCGCGGGGTCATCCACGATTCAAAAACCGCTCCGATGGCCCCCCATAGCTGCTCCATGGGGTTGTTGGGAAATTCTTGGCCAAGTTTGTTTTTTATAAGCAGTTTAAAGTCGCGGGAAAGGTTTTTCAGGTCTTCGGCGGTCATCTCCGAATCGTCGGTGTAGCCTTTTTCTTTTTTAAGCCCGGCTATCAGCAGCTCGAACGGGTCTTCCTCTTTTTCGCAGGAAGCTTTTACCCCCATTACCACATCGCCGTACATGGCAATCAGCCTGCGGTAAGAGTCGTACACAAAGCGGGGGTTGCCTGTTTTGGCGATAAGCCCCTCCACCGTTTGTTCATTCAGCCCGATGTTCAGGATGGTGTCCATCATGCCGGGCATAGAGGCGCGCGCGCCGGAGCGGCAGGACAAAAGAAGCGGATTTTCTGGAGATCCGAAACTGGCCCCCATTTCCGCTTCTATTTTTTTAAGGGCCGCAAGCACTTCCTTTTTTAATCCGGCCGGATATTTTTTGTTGTTTTTGTAAAAGAAAGTGCAGACCTCGGTAGTGATGGTGAATCCGGAAGGGACAGGCAGGCCTATTTTGGCCATTTCAGCCAAGTTGGCCCCTTTTCCTCCCAGAAGTTCTTTCATTTCGCCATTGCCGTCAGTTTTTTTTGCGCCGAATGAGTAAACAAACTTAGTAGTGTTGGGTGCGGATGCCATTCTATTCTTCCCCCAGCTTGATGGTGAATATCTTGCCCGCGGGTTTGGGCGGGCAAGGCGAAGGAAATGTAGCCGCGGCGAAGTTGAAGAGGTTGCGGCTGCGGAAAATTACAAAACAAGATTTAAAATTAACTAAAAATAAACGCTTTCACAAGAGGGGCGGCAAATATTGGCAGAAGAACCGTTTCCGCCCGTAAATGCGTTGTTGTCTGGAACATGGAAACTTGCGAATGGGCAGAATGCAGGAATGAAAGTTTGTGCATAGGGCCTTGTTGCGGGATCGTCCGGCAATTTTTTTATCTATTTTGGTTAAGGCTTTGTAAGAAAGACTG
>CAZDJL010000198.1:0-3263 GCA_964505745.1 uncultured Desulfovibrionaceae bacterium
CTATCGCTGTGACTGGAGTTCAGACGTGTGCTCTTCCGATCTGCGGGAGGTGACTACAACCTTTTCGCGTTGAAAAGAGTTTTTTGCAGGAGCAGGCAAGCAATCCAGTCTTTTGCGCAAAGCTGCTATATGAGCGGGCGTTGTGCCGCAGCAGCCTCCCAGCAGTTTTGCCCCCTGCGCTCCGAACTCGGCGGTAAGAGTTGAAAATTCTTCAGGGCCAAGCCTGAAAACGGTTTTGCCGTTTTCCAGTTCGGGCAATCCGGCGTTCGGCTCTACCAAAACAGGAACCGGGCAGTTATGCAGAAGCTCTGTCACAACCCCGGCAAGTTCTTTCGGTCCGGCGCTGCAGTTTGTTGATATTATATCCACCCCCATGTTGAGCATGGTTTCTCTAAACACAAGGGGAGAGGTGCCGGTAAGGCTTGCCTTGTCTTCAAAAGTCATGGAAACGCCAATAGGGATGTCGGTTTCCTCACGGGCGGCCACAACCACGGCGCGCAATTCGGCAAGATCAAAATGGGTTTCAGCCAATAGCAGGTCCACGCCTCCCTGAACCAGGCCTCTTATCTGCTCGCGGAAAACTTCAACCATTTCCCTGAAGCTCATCTCTCCCAGCGGATGGATGAAGTGGCCGCTGGGGCCGATGCTTCCGGCAACGAAAACCGGGCGGCCGTGCCCTTGGGCCGCTTCACGTGCAAATTCGGCCATCTGGCGGTTAAATGAAACCACTTCAAGGCCTTCTGGAAGCTTGAGCCGGGAACCGCCAAACGTGTTGGTTGTGAGCACGTCCGCCCCGGCTTCAGCATATTCCCGGTGGATGCCGATAAGAATGTTGGGGTTTTGCAGGCAGAAAACCTCCGGGCTTACCCCTGGAAGGAGGCCCCTGCTTTGAAGCATGGTTCCCATACCTCCGTCAAAGCAGATGTATCTGGGAGTTGATAAAAAAGTGGAAAATTTATTCAAGGCTTACCCCTGGTGTTTGGGGTATATTTCCTTTTTTTGCGAAATAATGCAAGATGTTTGTAGTGGCGGCGCTTTATCGGCGCGCCCTGAAAAAATGGTTCCTTTCACTTAGCTATTAAGCTTTCCGCCTTCTGGTCGATATGCTGTTTATGATAATAAATCAGAAGCCTTTTCTGTTTAACCGGGGGGTGCTTCCCCTGCCTGAAGTGGTATAAAATGTATAAAATACGCATTTTAACAGCAATGTTTCTGAGCATGGCCATGACTTCCTCCGCCTTTGCCCAGCAGAACAACGCCAAGCCCGGATTTACAGCCAACACTCCCATGGTGATTGAAAAAGAGGGGAGTGTGCTGGTGGACGGGAAAAGGGTTCCGCTCAGCACCGTCAAGGAGCAAGACATGGGCTACTTTCTTCCGGACGGAAAGGGCGGGCTTATTTGGAACCAGAGCGGAGAGCCTCGCCCTGAAGTGAACAAAAGCTATATGGATGCCCGCGAAATCAAGTTACAGGTCAGGGAGCTTGCCGAACAGCTGCTTGCGAACATAACTCAATTTGAGCTGCGCGGAAAAATAGCTTTGCCCACTTCTTTTGTGAATCAGGACAATTTTGAAGAATCTTCTGCTTTCGGGCGTTATGTTGCCGAGCAGATGTTCCATGAATTCAATCAGCGGGGCTTTGAGGTTCGCGAATATCGCCTTTCCGGGCAAAATATACGGATGCGCGAAGGCGAGGGCGATTTCTATCTCAGCCGCGCCAAGGGCAAGGTGACTGCCCTTGACCGGGCCAATGTGGTGCTTGTGGGAACTTATTACCATGATGATAAAAACGTGTTTATCAACGCGCGTTTGATAAGGCCTTCTGACGGTTATGTTTACCGCACCGGCCAGATGGTGATGCCCATTACCGGAACAACCAGGACCATGCTCGCCAAATCCGGGCGCAGGCTTGAAAGCGGCAGCATGAATATTGTTTCCAGGGATGCAGTGAATGCGGAAAAAGCCCGGCTCAACCGCACCCGCAACCCCCAGACGGGTTCGGGAGAAGGGGCTGTTCCCGGTGGGGCGGACATCAGCGTTCTTGATAAAGGCTATGACATCCACTAATGCCGCGCCAAGGATAGATGAGATGAAAAAGAAGATTCTCTGTTTGCTCAGCCTGCTTTGCATAAGCCTGGTCAGCGCCGGATGCAGCGGCACCCAGGTGGTGTCGGCTCCCTACGCGGATGAAAGCCTTGCCAATTATAAGGAAGGCAAACGTTATCTGGCAGAGGGGCGCTACGAGCTTGCCAAAGAATGCTTGACGCTTGCACTTGCCTCAAGCCGTGACCCTGAAATGCGATATGTGATTATGCAGGAAATTGATTCTGTGAACATGATGATTGAAACTCGCAGATAATGAGGCAATGAAATGACAGGAAAAACCATACTTCTATATATAGTGCTGGCTCTTGCGCTGTTCATCCCTCTGGGCGCGGCGGCGGGAGATGAAGAGGCCGCGCCTCCGCCTCCTCCGCCTCTGGTTCCGCAGGCTGCCATGAAAATGGCTTCTGAAATAAACGCCCAAATGAGCGTGTTGAGCGGGGATGCCGGAAATATTGCAATGGTGGTGACTACTCCGCAGGATCTGAACAACTTTGAAAGTTCAAATCCGCTTGGGCGGCAGCTGCAGGAGGAAATGTCCTATCTCTTTACCCGTTCCGGTTACCGGGTGCAGGAAATTCGTAAGGGCGCCAACGTGGTGTTTGATCAGCAACAGGGAGAGTTTTTGCTCACGCGTGATACAGACCTGCTTGCTTCCGATTCTTTCGACGCCACAGTTATTCTAGTTGGCACCTATACTGTGGGGCCCAAATCTGTCCGGGTCAACATGAAACTTCTTCATGCCCCAAGCCGCGAGGTTCTGGCTTCAAGCTCCGCCACAATTCAAATGACCAGGGAAGTGCGTGTGCTCACAAGCAACAAGGCCCTTCAGAATATGGGGCGAAACCCTTCGGTGGGAACCCGCCTCAATAGCAGTGACTATATGGTGAGCGGCGGAAGCGCCGACTTGAGGTCTTTTATTCAATACAACTGATTTTTTCAGGTTTTGATTTAAATAAAGGCGTTGTGAGCACTTTGCAGCGCCTTTATTTGGTTTTTGCGTCCAGTTTTTCAAGCTCGGCCAAAATTCCGCTGGCGTCCAGGTGCAGTTCGGACAGCAACTGGGAAGTGGAGCCGTGTTCAACAAAACAATCCGGAAGTCCAAGCCTTGATACTGTGAGGTCTTTCCCCAGATCCCGGTCATTCAAAAATTCAAGCAC
>CAZDJL010000199.1:0-3254 GCA_964505745.1 uncultured Desulfovibrionaceae bacterium
CGCGACAGCAAGCGTGATGATCTGCTTAAAGTGCTTGAAGAAGGCCAGCTTGTTACCGGCCGCGCCAAAAATATTACTGAATACGGCGTGTTTGTAGACCTCGGCGGGCTGGATGGCCTGCTGCATATCACCGACATGTCCTGGCGCCGCATCCGTCATCCCAAGGAAATGGTTCAGCTTGGCCAGGAAATGGAGCTTAAGGTTCTTTCATTCGACAAAGATACGCAAAAAGTTTCTCTGGGCCTCAAGCAGCTGGTTCCGGACCCCTGGCAGGATATTAACGAACGTTTCCCCGCCAGCAAGCATATGTCTGGAAAAATCACCAATATTGTGGACTATGGCGCATTTGTGGAGCTTGAGCCGGGCGTTGAAGGCCTGGTGCATATTTCTGAAATGTCCTGGACTCGCAAGCTTCGCCACCCCAGCCAGATGGTAAAGGTGGGCGATGAGGTTGAAGTGGTGATTATTGGCGTGGATGAGGATAAGAAGCGTGTGTCCCTCGGCATGAAGCAAGTGAAGCCGAACCCCTGGGATATCGTGCGCGAAAAATACCCCGAAGGCACCATTATTGAGGGAACCATCAAGAATATTACCGAATTCGGCATGTTCCTGGGCATTGAAGACGGCATTGACGGCCTCATTCACGTGTCCGACATTTCCTGGACCAAGAAAATCCGCCATCCCAATGAGATGTTCAACTCCGGGGATATTGTGCAGGCCAAGGTTCTGACCGTTGATCAGGAGAATGAAAAATTCACTCTTGGCATCAAGCAGCTTACCGAAGACCCCTGGACTCATGTTCCCAATATCTACCCCGTGGGCAAGAGCGTGGTAGGCACCATTACCAACATTACCGACTTCGGTCTGTTCGTTGAGGTGGAGGAAGGCGTTGAAGGTCTTGTGCACGTATCTGAAATCAGCTCCAAAAAGATCAAGTCTCCTTCTGAAATGTTTAAGGAAGGCGACAAGATTGACGCCAAAGTTATTCATGTGAGCGCCGATGAGCGCAGACTCGGGCTTTCCATAAAGCAGCTCACCGAAGAGGGCGAGCGCAAAAAGGCCAAGGAATTCCACTCTGTTGGCGGCGATGCCAGCACCACTTTGGGCGACATCTTCAAGCAGACCATGGCTCTTGAAGAAGAACTGGAGGCGGAATCCAGGCTTGAGAAGAAAGCCAAAAAAGCAGAGAGCGAAGACGCCGCTGCCGATGAAACTCCGGCTGAAGAAAAAGCCGAATAGCCTTTTGGTTTGGCAGACACAGACGGGCGCGCGGGAAACCGGGCGCCCGTTTTTTTGTGCATAGCCCCCTAGGGGGGAATTTTTTGGGGCTTCAGAGCAACTGCCGCCGGCAAAATCTGTTTCGCGGAAGCGAAGGCTTTTTGCAAAAAATGCCTGGAAAAGCCTTGAAGCCGCAGTCGCATCTGGCCTGGGAGTGAAAACCGGAAAGGCTTGCCCTGGTTGAGCTGGTTTGCCTCCTTCGGTTTTCCCCGTTTATTTTATAATTGTGAGCTTGGCGCAAACTTGTTATACTTGGCAAAGTTCCTGTTTCCTGCGTTTGCCGGAAAACTTTGGCGGAACGTCTGGAGTGTTTATGTCTGGATACAACATGGGTTATACGCCCCCCGTTTTTGACGATGGCGGGTACAAGCCGTTCCGCAGGCGGCACCCGTTCGTGTTTGCCTTAATTATCGTTGTATTGCTGGGGTCTGTCGGTTTTTTGTTTGTGAGCTGCATGCGCGCAATGTTGAGTGATCCCGGCCTGAGCCAGATTTATGGGGGCAAGCAGGTAGGCGTGGTAAACATTGAAGGGATAATTCTTGAGTCCGGAGAGGTTGTGGACTGGATTGGCAAGCTTGAAGAAAACCCCAATGTGGTGGGAGTGCTTGTGCGCATAAATTCTCCGGGCGGCGCGGTGGCCCCTTCCGAGGAAATTTATTCTGCCCTTAACCGTCTGGCTCAGGAAAAACCCCTGGTTGCCAGCATGGGATCCCTGGCGGCGTCAGGCGGCTATATGGTGGCCCTGCCGGCCCGGCACATCGTTGCTTCGCCGTCAACCGTCACCGGAAGCATCGGCACCCGTATGGATCTGGCCAACTGGGAAGGGCTGATGGATAAAATCGGGATCAAGGATCAGAGCCTTGCATCCGGCGGGATGAAAGATGCCGGATCACCCTACCGCGACATGAGTGAAAAGGAGCGGGCCTATTTCATGGGCATGCTTACGGATATGCACGAATATTTCAAGGAACTGGTGATGAAGCACCGCAAACTCAGCCGGGACAAGCTCGATGAGCTGGCGGACGGGCGTGCCTATACCGGGCGTCAGGCTTTGGCCTTAGGGCTGGTGGATTCGCTGGGAGACCGGAAAGACGCTTTGGAAAAACTTAACAGTTTTACCGACAATCAGGCCGCCGGAAATACGTTGCTTGAAGGGCCCCCCAAAAAATTTTCCATTATTGAAGAAATTTTTGAATCGATGTTCAGCGCCTGGAACAGGGTTCAGGCAAAAGCGTCTTTTCAGAAGCAATTATTTTATTTTTAAGGATTTATTATGCCAGCCTTGATTTTGGATAAAGAGTCACTTGATCCGGGGCGGATTACCAAACTGGTGCTTGATGCCCCCCAGGTGGCGAGGAAAGCCCAGCCCGGCAATTTCGTGATTGTGCGGGTGAGCGAAAAAGGAGAGCGCATTCCGCTGACCATCGCCGATTCGGACCAGGAAGCCGGAACCATTACCATCGTGTTTCTGGTTATGGGCAAAAGCACGGCGATTCTGGACACTTTGAATGCCGGTGAAGAACTGCATGACCTTTGCGGACCGCTTGGGAAACCGGCTCATATTGAGCCGCGCGGAACCGTTGTGTGCGTGGGCGGGGGAACGGGCATTGCCGCTCTGCATAATATAGCAAAAGCGCACAAACGCCTGGGCAACCGGGTAATTTCTATTTTAGGAGCCCGCACCGAGGCGCTTCTGATTATGGAGGAGGAGTTCTCCCGGGCCTCCGATGAGGTGGTTGTTTCCACCAATGACGGCAGCAAAGGGATAAAGGGCCTGGTTACGGATGCCCTTGCCCAGGTGCTGGCCGAAAACGAGGTTGGGGAAGTGGTCGCCATCGGCCCTGTGCCGATGATGCGCGCGGTGTGCGATATAACCCGCGAACCGAACATTCTCACCACAGTGAGCATAAACTCGATCATGGTGGACGGCATCGGCATGTGCGGAGCCTGCAGGGTGACCGTGGGCGGCGTTACCA
>CAZDJL010000200.1:0-1288 GCA_964505745.1 uncultured Desulfovibrionaceae bacterium
CGGCAACAAAATTACGGTAAAACCAAAAACTTCCTATTCCTGTTCCTCTTCCGCAAGAAACCCGGGTTCAGGCAGATTTTCATCGGGCAAAGGCCCGTCCTCAACGCCCATATCCACCTGGGTTTTGGGGTTCACTCCCAGATGCTCCATAAGCTTGCTCTCAATCTGGGCGCGAAGCTCCGCATCCTCATCAAGCAATGCGCGCACATTTTCTTTGCCCTGTCCAAGCTTTTCTTTGCCAAAAGCAAACCATGCCCCGCTTTTGTCCACAATGCCCGCCTCAACGCCCATATCTATAATTTCGCTGGTGCGTGAAATTCCGGTGCCATAAATAATGTCAAAAATTCCTTCCCGGAAAGGCGGCGCCATCTTGTTTTTAACCACTTTCACCCGGCACTTGATGCCATAGGCCTCTTCCTTGTCCTTCAGCGTGAGTATGCGGCGGATATCCAGGCGGATGGAGCTGTAAAACTTAAGCGCCTGCCCGCCCGATGTTGTTTCGGGGCTCATGTTGCCGTAGCTCATGGTGCCTATTTTCATGCGTATCTGATTTATAAAGATAACCGCAGTTCGCGATTTGTGAATAGTTCCGGTAAGCTTCCTCAGCGCGTGCGACATCAGGCGGGCCTGTCCTCCCACCTGGGTTTCGCCCATAGCCCCTTCAAGTTCGGCCTGGGGAATGAGGGCGGCTACAGAGTCGATAACCACGGCGTCAACCGCGCCGGAGCGCACCAGCATATCCGCTATTTCAAGAGCCTGCTCCCCATAATCGGGCTGGGAAACAAGCAGGTCTTCAGTGTTGATGCCCAGGCGTTTTGCGTAGGCCACATCCAGAGCATGCTCGGCATCAATAAAAGCGACCACTCCTCCCAACTTCTGCGCTTCAGCCAGAATATGCAGGGCAAGGGTGGTTTTGCCGGAAGATTCCGGGCCATAAATTTCAGTAATCCGGCCGCGTGGAATACCGCCAACGCCCAAGGCCAAGTCCAGCCCGATGGAGCCGGTGGGGATAATCGGGACCTGCACATGCGCTTCATCGGACAAACGCATAATCGAACCTTGGCCGTATTTGCGCTCTATCGTGCCAAGGGCGGTGTTCAACGCTTCAAGGCGCATTTCCTCTGGGGTGAGGCCGCGCTTCCCTTTTCCTGCCGGGGCGGGCTTGGACATGTTTCATCTCCGGTTTGTTGCGGTGAAGGCTGGGGCTTCCCAGCAAATTGAAGTTCAATAAAATAATTTTGATTGCATACCATGTTCCGGCCAGTTCAGCAAGTAATCCTGGTAAAGG
>CAZDJL010000200.1:1388-3252 GCA_964505745.1 uncultured Desulfovibrionaceae bacterium
TATGTTTTGAAGGAAGCGGATTTTAGCGAGCGCTCTTTAAAGCGGGAACCTCGGAGGGCATAGCGGCAAAGAGGCGGTTTTTCACAAAAAAGCCTTTGGTCAGCCCAAGCCCGGCAGGCAGCTATGCTTAAAACAACCTACACCCTCAGTGAAGCCGCGGATTTACTCTCTTGTCACAAAGAGACACTGCGCCGGGCAATTATGGACGGGCAGCTGCAAGCCGCCCGCCTGGGTCGGGGGTGGCGCATCTCCCGCATAGACCTTGAGGCTTTTTGGAGCGCCAAAGGCGGCGGGGAGCTGTTCTCCAGGGAAGAGGTCGCGGCCCTGCGGGAAGAAGAGGCGGAAACCCCCGAACGCGAAAAGAAAAAAGGCGCTAAAGAAAAAAAAGCAGTGCCTACCCAGCTTCTTCTGCCTACCGGGGCTCCCGGCGGCAAAAGCGGCCCTGAACAGAATTAGCCCGGCCTTTCATTTGGCCGTGCGCGTTATTTTTTATTATTGGCTGGCGGGCAGCAGTTTTGACAAATCCTGCAAACATCTGCCACTGGGCAGGAGGGCATAGATATGCAGAATTACTCGGGTGACAATATGGAGCAAATAGTACTAGCCAATGATCACGGCGGAGAACTCCAATTCAGGGGCCGTATTTTTTCAGAGTGCTCCTACTATGACGAAGAGAGCAATTCCATAACCAGGCAGCGCCTTTACGTTACCGACAAAGGGGAGCAGGTCTACTACATCGCCTCCGGAAGCGGAGCGAACAAAGACCGCCGCGCCTATCTCCTGCGCCTGGAGGGCGACCACTGCGTGATCAACAACGGAATACTTGAGGTAACCCTGCGCACCGACCTGCTTCTGGCCAGCATGCGCACCCTGTGCGGCTTTAATGAAGGCTGCAGCGCGGATCTGCTGAAATCTCTTGAAGAAACGCTCAAGGCCGTTAACGTCTAATTTTTCCCGAAGCCGCCAAGGCCTCCCTGTTCACGTCCGGATCACTTGAGCATTTGCGGGCCGCACGGCGTTTTAACCATTGCCGGGCGGTCTGCGTCAAGCCTTTCACGCAACCGCGGCAGGACATAAAATGCCCCAGACAACGGATATCGATCTTTTCCAGATAGACCACGCCGGAATCGCCTCCTTCTGGCTCGCCCTGAAAAAAACAGTTGGAACCAGCAAAAATTTCAAACCCATTTTGCAGGAAGCGGAATATTCCTCCGATCCGTTTATAAGCTACCTGATGGAACTGGCCTTCGGCGAAATTGAAGAGCTGCGCGTGCGCATCCTGGCCAGGGCCAAGGCGGACACAATGCTCGCCGACATGGGGCGCCGCCTGAACTTGATGCGCATCTGCCTTCTGGATATGCTGAACCTTGAAAACCCCCATCGCACGCTAGCCAAGATGATGGCCCAGTATACCGTCCCTCCCGCCCCTGGCGCGGCCATACTCAAACAGGCGCAGGCCCTGATCCGGGCCAAGCCAGGGCACAAGGACGCGGACCTGCATTTCAACATTGCCGACCGCCTGCCGGACGACCGCCTGCTTGCCCAACTGATCTTCTATAACCTGCTTATCCGCCATAAAGACAAAATGGCTCTTCAGGAATATGTTCCGCTGATTACGTCCCGTTTTTACCGGGACGGCCTGGCCCTGGTGATTGACGGGTTTGAGGAGCCGTTTGTGCGCCGCTGGCTGAGAGTGCACAAACAAACCACGCTTGATGACGCCGCTCATAAAATGCAGATGTGCACCGAACTGGCTCTGGGCATCCGCGCCCGTTACGAATATAATGACCTGCAATGCATCGCCCGGTCTTTTTTGTAACCAGGTCCCCAAACATAATCCGGTCTTGTTTTTACCAGCTGTATC
>CAZDJL010000201.1:0-3251 GCA_964505745.1 uncultured Desulfovibrionaceae bacterium
CTTTACCCGCAAGGCAAGGCACAGGATGTGCGGAAGGCCATTCATTTTTGCCGTTAAGCGCCAAAGGGGGTGTTTCAAAATTAATCTGCCCTGGAAATTGGGGTGTTATAAAACCACCGCCATAATGGCCTGCCCCCTGCCGTGCAGGCGGATGGAAATGCCTCAAGAATAACTGGACGGCCAGCTTTTCCCGGAATTGAACCTGGAAAAGCTGGTCGTGCCTTATCTGTGCTATATTTAAAGAGGATTAAATGAGCTTATTGAAAAAGCATTTGTGTAATATCTCAAATTAAGCCACGCCCGAAAGCACTTCAGTTTCCGAGTATTGTTCAGTAAGCGCCTGGGGCTTGGGCGGGTATGCCTTTTGAGTTGCGAGGCTGAAGGCGAACATCGCAATCAGGCCAAGTGTGGGAGATATAAAAGTTTCAATTCCCAGCCAGCGTGAATCTTCGGGGAAAGTGAAGTACAGGATTAAACGGCTCAGGCCTCCAATCAGAATACTGGCGACGGCCCCGGCGGAATTGGCTTTTTTCCAGTAAACACCGAGGAAAAGAGCTGGAACGCAGGAAGCGAAGCCAATGTCGAAGGCCAGCACGAGAAGGACGCCCGGCTCAGGCTTGACATAACCCAGCCAAATCGCGAACAAGGTAACAGGAATAGTAACCACGCGGGAGATAAGCAGAAGGCGCTTATCGAACTTAAGCCGGTCTTCTTCCGAGTTATGCACGATTTCAGTTATACCCCTGCGCTTGAGCCACCAGCGGTACAGGTTTTTCTGATACACGTTGCGTCCAAGAGCGGTGGAAACGCCAACCAGGCCGCCGGAAGCGGTGGACGCCCCGGCCCCTATGATTCCCGTCATCACCAGCGCTCCTATGCCTAAAGGAAGCACCTCCAGAGAAATCCAGGGCATTGCCATTCTGATGTCTTCCATCACATAGCCCGCCTCACTCATCAGGCTATGGGCGAAGATGCCGTAAAGGGCGGCGGCGGAACCCACGGCAAGGGTAATTCCGGCAGAGAGGAAACACGCGTTTCTCGCGATTTTGCCGCTTTTGCCGGCGAAAATGCGTTCCATGAAGTCAAGCGCGATGACGTCTCCAATTCCCACCGCCATCAGGCTGGCGAAATTGAGCATGGCTCCATTGTCTACACGCAGCCAGCCGCTGGCGTCATAGAAATAGCTGACGGATCCGGCTGCATCCGGGGGAAGACCGGCAACAAAATAGCCCCATCCATAAGTATGTATAAGCCATCCTGCGCCGCCTATGAAACCTATTACGGCAGGGTACATTTGCACTACATTTGTGCCCGCGGACGAGAACAGGCCGCCGCAGATGGTGTAGATGAAGATCAAGGTTGAAATTATCAGCAGCGCGGAACCATATTCCAGGTTGAACAGAATAGAGATGATCCAGCCTGAACCGGCAAAATTTCCTGCGACCAGTACGATAAAGCTAAGCACCATGCAAAGGGTGGACAGCCATTCCGCCTGCGGGCCATAGCGCCGGAAGTAGAAGTCCGGCAAAGTCAAAAGATTCATGTTGTTCATCTTGCGGGCGAAAAAAAGGCCGGTGACAACCAGACACATGGCCACCCCCGCCGGAAGCACCCAGCCTGACCAATACCCGTACTGGTAAGTCATCGCCGCCGCCCCCATGGTTCCGTTAGCCTCCAGGGCCTGGGCCAGAAGCATTGTCGAAAGGATAAAAAACGGGATCGACTTCCCGCAGACGACATATCTCTTGCCGCTGCCTTTAACGAACCACATCATGCCCATGCCGATTAGCACTATCACTGCGAGATATATGATCATCGCTATCCGCATTTCAAATATGTTATCCATACAACCTCCCTTAAAATTGTTTAACCGGAAACCAGAACAACGTCACCGAATTATGGATATGGGCAGACAGCCCCTTTTTCGACCGCCTATACCCATAATTCGGATCGATAGGGCGGCGGAGGAGAGGAGGTAAACACCAATCCCAATAAACGTACATCCTCCCCTCCTCCCGGTAACTTATCCCCTAGTACCCGGCAATCTGATTGGGGAAGTAGTCTTCGCAGCCGCCTTCACGGTTAATGTCCAGGGTGGTGCAATGCAGGGCTCCGCCCAGTGGAATTACCTTGTCGTAAGGAATGGCGTCCACTTCCATGCCCAGCTTGTCAAGCTGTTCGCAATAGCCTTTTTCATGGGCTTCCACAAAAATAACCTTGGGGCTGAACGAGAAGGTGTTCATGGAAATCCAGGAGGTATGCCCCGGTTCGCAAATCAGGTAGGTTTCATGCTTGTGAACGGCTTCGGGCTTTACCGCTGGAATCAGTTCCCAGTCATTTTTTTTGAACAGCTCGAAGAATTGGGGCGTAAGCGGAATCCAGTCGGGGTTGTACATCATTTTGCCCGGATGCAGGGGGGCCAGGTTGACGTCGATGTGCCAGGGGTGCAGATAATTGTCGAACGTTACATGGTGTATCCGCAGGCCAAGCGCGCTGTATTGCCGCTTCAGCCAGTCAAAGCCGGACTTGTTGGTAACTGCGGAAATCTGGTGGAATACGTCTTTGCCGAAACGCATGGCATCGGCGGCATCCCACAAGGGTTCGTGCTCGGTCAGCTGAAATTCCGATTTTCTGGCTTTTTCCAGTTTTTCTTCGTGCGACCAGACGTTCTCATAGAAGTAGTAATAATTTTTTACGTATGACTTGCTGGTCAGGCGGGGCCTGGGGGCGGAAAACCAGACCACTTCCGGGTCTTCACGGAAATATCTTTCCCAGATCGGGCGGAAGTTGAGATATTCATACCAGCGGCTGCGGCGTACGGTGGTGGCTTCAATAATCATGTTGCCGTGCACCAGCATAACGTCGCGGACGTTGTTCACGCCATGATTGTTGGGCTGCACCCAGTCGGGGGTGCACACCGGCTGGCCGTTGGTCATAAAATCCTGAACTTCAATGCGCTCGACCTTTGCACCGCGTTTTTCCAGGCGTTTCTGGAACTCATTCATCTGTTCATTGGCGTTGTCAATCATCTCCTGGGGAAACGGGCCCCAGGAACCAAGCGGATAGCCGCCTTTGGGCTCGTCATACCACCATGCCGGTTCGGGAGCAGGAATGCTTGTCCCTTCAGGCCTTCCCATAACAACCAGTTTCAACGGGTCCCATTCGTTCCATGCATTAACGATCTTAGCCATGTGTAGTCTCCTTGAATGAATAATTTGGGGGGAAATTTTTCCCATTAAAGAATGCTGACA
>CAZDJL010000202.1:0-3225 GCA_964505745.1 uncultured Desulfovibrionaceae bacterium
TCTTGAAGTGGCCCATTTAAATCACGGTTTCAGGCCCAGTGCCCAGGAAGAGGCCGAGTGGGTTGAAAAATTTTGCAACAAATTGGATGTTCCCTGCAATATCGAGCATGCCGGGCTTTACAAGGAAACCGTAAGCACTGCAAACCTCGGCCTTGAGGAAAAAGGACGCAACTGGCGGTATGCCTTTTTTGAAAGGACGCGGGTTCAGAAAGAGCTTGACTATACAGCTCTGGCGCATAACCTGAATGATCTGGCTGAAGACCAGATTATGCGGATGAGCCGTGGTTGCGGCTGGCCGGAACTGGGGGGCATGCCCGCATATGACCCCAAACGCAGCCTGATCCGGCCCATTCTGATGCAGCCGCGCAAGCTTTTGCAAAACATGCTGGATGAACTCAACGTGCCGTTTATTGTGGATGAAAGCAATTCCAGCACTCTGTTCATGCGCAATAGAGTGCGGATGAATATAATCCCCCAGCTTATAAGTGAAAACAGGGGATATTTGGAACATGCCGGGAACTTGTGGCTTATGGCCAGAAAAGAGCAGGCTTTCTGGGACAGGTATTTGAATTGTTTTAACCCAGAGGCCAGAGGCGAAGAAATTGTTCTTCCTTTTGCCGCCATTCTTGAAGAAGAAGATGCGGCAAGGCTTAAAATTTTCAGAAAATGCCTGGAAAAACTGGCCGATCTGTGTTCGCTTCCGCAAATATTTACCCCATCAGCGCAGCTTTTTGAAATAAACAGGGCGATTGCGCGCAGAAAATCGGGCCAGGGCAGCGGCATAATGAAAATTCAGTTTCCCGGCGGGGTAGAGGCTGTTGTGGGAAAGGCGGAAATTGTTTTTTGCCGCTCATCCGTGGCCTCTCATTGACTAAGTGTTTTTTTCGACTTAAAAGAAATTCGCAATTACTTACGGAGGTTTTGCTGTGAATATTATTATTTTTGGCCCAAATGGAAGCGGTAAGGGCACCCAGGGTGCTTTGGTAAAGGACAAGTTCAATATCGCGCATATCGAGTCTGGCGTGATCTTCCGTGAACACATAAAAAACGGAACGGAACTTGGAAAGCAAGCCAAGGCCTATATAGACCGGGGCGAACTGGTTCCGGATGAAATCACCATTCCCATGGTTCTGGAAACCCTTAAGGAAAAAGGAGCCAACGGCTGGCTTCTGGATGGATTTCCCCGCAATATTGCGCAGGCCCGGAAATTGTGGGAAGCCTTGCAGGCGGAAGGAATGAAGCTTAACTATGTGATTGAGATTCTTTTGCCCCGAGAAATTGCAAAGCAAAGAATTATGGGTCGCCGCCTTTGCGCCGCAGACAACAACCATCCGAACAACATCCATATTGAAGCAATCAAGCCCAGCGATGATGCGTGCCGCGTTTGTGGGGGCGCACTGTCTGCCCGCGCCGACGATCAGGATGAAGACGCCATCAACAAGCGTCATAACATTTATTATAATGATAAAGACGGCACTTTGGGCGCCAGCTACTTTTACCGCAATCTGGCCGGGCCTAACGGGTTCAGCTATATTGAGCTTGACGGCTCAAAGCCCATTCCTCAAATTAAGGAAGAGCTGCTGGCCCAGCTTGGATAAAATCAACAAAAAAATCCCCGCAAAAATGCGGGGATTTTTTTTTAATTGCTGCTCAAATTCTAACATTTCTGTCGCACAAACATGTCAGGCCAGTTTTACCGCCTGCCGCAAGGCCAGCAGTTCATCATCTGCAAGCGGTCTGGCTTCTCCTTTCCGCAGCTGCCCCAAATGGAGCGGCCCCATTTGCACTCGGCGCAAATAAAGAATTGTAAGGCCCAAGTCTCTGCACATCCTTCTAATTTGCCGGTTCACTCCCTGGTGCAAGGTGAGCCTTAAAATTGTATCTCCATTTTTTTCCAGAATGGCTTCAACTCCGGCAGGGGCAAGCGTTTCTCCCTCGGCCAGGGTCATCCCCGCCCGTATCGTTTGCAGAGCCCGCTCTTCCACCTCTCCGCGCACTTTAACTTCATATACTCTGGGAATATGCCAGCCGGGATGGGTCAGGCGAAAGGTTATTTCCCCGTCATCTGTCAAAAGGAGCAGGCCCTCGGAAAAATAATCTAGCCTGCCCACGGGGTACAGTCTTGAATTTCTCCATTCTTCAGGAAGAATATCCAGCACCGTCTGGCGATTTTGAGGATCTTTTGCTGTGCTGACCACATGAATGGGCTTATGCAGCATAATGTATGTGTGCTGCTCTTCGGCGGGCAGTTTTATCAATTTCCCGTCAACGGTAATTTTATCGTTCAGGGGATGCACCTGCTGGCCGGTTTCCGCCACCGCTCCATTTACGCACACGCGCCCGGCGGCGATGAGCTCGTCTGCCGCACGCCGCGAACAGCACCCCGCATGAGCCAGCAGCTTGTTCAGGCGGGAAAGGGGGCCGGGAGAAAGTTCAGGATCTTTTTTTAACCCTTGCAGAGTTGATTTTTTTGGCATAATTATATGGACTGATTTTTGAGCTTGTTGTTTTTCCTTGCTCCATTTATCATGCATCAGCCCAATTTAAAACCCCTCTAACTCTAAACTTTTATAAAAATGGCCGAACAAATTATAATGCCCCAGCATAGCTTTAAAGAAAGCATGCGCCTTTTGAAACGTATTTTGCTGTATTTTAAACCCTACAAAGTGCGGATTTTTTTTGCTGTCATCGCAATGATTTTTGCAGCCCTTGCCACAGCAGCCACCGCATATCTTATTCAGCCGGCCCTGGATAAGATTTTTATTGAAAAAGACTCAACAGCTCTGGCCATAATTCCTCCCGTGTTTGTGTTTATTGAACTGATAAAGGGAGTTTGCCGTTTTGCACAAACTTTTATTATGGAGTATTGCGCACTGCACGTTCTGGAAGAACTCAGGGACGAGCTTTATAATAAAATTATCTACCTTCCCCTAAAATTCTTTGAAGACAATCAGGTTGGCATGCTCATGTCGCGCATCATCAATGATGTCATGCTTATACGCACCAGCCTTCCCTCAATCATCTCAATATTCAAGGAACTTATAACCGCAGTGGGCCTCATCGCCCTTGTAATTTACCGGGATCCTTTCCTCGCTGCCATCGGCCTGCTTGCATTGCCCGTCGCATTCCTGCCATTTATTTATTTCGGGCGGCGCCTCAGAAAAATAGGACGCAAAAGCCAGGCGACCATAGCCGACATTTCAACTTTCCTGAATGAGATATTCA
>CAZDJL010000203.1:0-3225 GCA_964505745.1 uncultured Desulfovibrionaceae bacterium
AAGCTATTTTCGCTGGTGCGGCAGTTTATTTAAATAGCGTTGCTCTATTGATTTTTCCGGCAACATAAAAAATTTGTATTATATCCTATAGTTTTTTTTCGGGCAGCCGAAAAGAGAGTCAACAGGGTGACAAACCGCATGGAAGCGGTGGATCAGGCAAAACACCTTTACACGACACGAATATTCATGGAGGAATATCATGGCTCTTACAATTAACACAAACTTAATGGCAATGAACGCCGCCCGCAACCTGAGCAACTCCTATTCCATGCTCGGCACCTCGGTTTCCAGGCTGTCTTCCGGCATGCGCGTAAACAGCGCTGCTGACGATGCCGCCGGCCTCGCAATCCGCGAGCTGATGAGAGCGGACATAGCCTCTCTCAACCAGGGCGTGCGTAACGCAAACGACGCAATTTCCCTGATCCAGACCGCAGACGGCGCTCTGGGCATCATCGATGAAAAACTCATCCGCATGAAAGAACTGGCCGAACAGGCCGCTACCGGTACTTACAACTCCGACCAGCGTCTAATGATTGAGTCCGAATATCAGGCAATGGCCTCGGAAATTACCCGAATCGCCAACGCCACCGACTTCAACGGCGTTTACCTCTTGAACGGCGCCCTGTCCGGCGACACTCACGATGGAAGCAAGCTGAAGTCCACCGGTAAACTCAAGGTTCACTTCGGCTCCGGCAACGACTGCTCTGAAGACTACTACTACATCAAAATCGGCACTGCTACCGCATCCGCTCTGGGCCTGGGCAACCAGGGTATTTCCACCCGCGCCGGTTTCGCGATTTCAACCCAGTCCGCAGCGCAGCACGCCCTTGACGCCATCAACAACGCGATCATTTCCAAGGACAAAATCCGTGCTTCTCTTGGCGCTCTCCAGAACCGTCTGGAAAACACCATTTCCAACCTGAAGATTCAGGCTGAAAACATCCAGGCTGCAGAATCGGCAATCTCGGACGTAGACGTATCCACTGAAATGACCCAGTTTGTACGCGCCCAGATTCTGACCCAGGCTGGCGTGGCAATGCTTAGCCAGGCCAACTCTCTGCCTCAGATGGCTCTGCAGCTCATCCAGCGTTAAGCTGAACACCTTGGGGATTGGGGAGATAGAAAACAAAAAAGCCGGAATCCATATGGGTTCCGGCTTTTCCTGTTTCCAGCAATTTTGCCGTTTTCCTGATGCCCCGCAATGAAATAAATCACCTGTAGAAACCAGAAAACAGCTAAAAAATTCGCCCCTTTTTCTCATTATTTCTGACCGCCGGGCATGCTCATCCTCAAGCGGGCTCTCCATGCCCGGCTTCAAAAGCTTTTGAAAAACAACGCTGCAAGCCAGCGAACAAGACTTACCAGATACAGTTTGAATTTTACATTCTTTTTGCATTCCAACTGAAGCCGCCGCTTGCCTGCTGAAAACAGCTCACGCCTGCAGGGATGACCGCGCGAAGCGCTATCATCCGCCTTGGAAAAATTAATGCCCAGCGCACCTCACCCGGTCTGCGCAAGCAATGCCCGAATATGGTTAAAAGCCAGGGCTATGCAGCATTTAGAACAGAAACTTTTTTATTTTTGCAAAAATATGAGCATATGGCAAAAACTATGTGCAAATTGCGCCAGAGAAAAGATGCGCGGGAAATCTGATCAGATTTAGGAAAAGTATTCTTCTGAAGGCGGGGGAGGAGTAAAAGTAAGCTCTTCAAAAGCGGTATATTCGCTCACATAGGCAAGCTCAACCAGACCGGTGGGCCCGTTTCGCTGCTTGCCGATAATCACCTCCGCCACATTCCGGCGGGGGTTGTCGTCACGCTTATTATACACCGCATCGCGGTACAGGAACATGATTACGTCAGCATCCTGCTCTATGGCGCCGGATTCGCGCAAGTCGGACAAAACAGGACGCTTGTCTCCGCGCTCTTCCACTTTTCGGTTAAGCTGGGCCAGCGCAACCACTGGAATATTCAATTCCTTTGCGAGCGCCTTCAAGTTTCTGGAAATATCGGATATTTCCTGTTCACGCGATTCCTGCCAGCGGCTGGAGCGCATCAACTGCAAATAGTCGATAATCACAAGCCCCACTCCCTTCTGGGAATGCAGCCTGCGCACCCTTGAACGCAAATCCAGGGTGGACAGGGCGGAAGAATCGTCAATGTAGATCGGAGCATAGCGGAGTGTGTCGAGCCTGGTGTGCAGGGAAGCCCAATCTTCATCATTGAGCTGGGCACTGCGCAGGCGCTTAAGCTCCACCCTGGCGTGAATTGAAATCAGGCGGGTCATCAGCTGTTCCTTGGACATTTCCAGGGAAAAAATGGCCACCGGAGTATTTTGGTGTAATGCCGCGCGAAGGGCCATGTTCAGGGCTAACGCGGTTTTGCCCACAGACGGGCGCGCCGCCAGGATGATCAAATCGGACTTCTGCATGCCGGCCGTCATTTCGTCAAGCCTTTGATAGCCGGTGGTCACCCCGGTAATTAAATCGGGGTTGTTCATCCGCTCGGCAAAGTCATCCAGAAGCTGGGTGACTATCGCATTCGCGTCTGAAAAATTCTTTCCACCGGTTCTGTCGGAAAGCGAAAGAATGTTCGCCTCGCTTTCGTCCAAAAGCTCATACACATCCGGCGCATCATAGCTCCTGCCGATAATGTCGGAACAGGCATTGATCAGGCTGCGTTGAATTGAACGCCCCTTAACAATCCCGGCATAATGTTCGGCATTGGCTGCGGAAACCACGGCATCAAGCAGCTCGGCCAGGTAAATGCTTCCGCCGGCCTCGTCCAGCTGGGCCTTGGAAATAAGATCTTCGGCCACAGTCAGCGCGTCTATGGGCTGCTTTCTGTTAAACAGGTCAATAAACGAGGAAAATATAAGCTGGTGGGCGGGAAGATAGAAGTCGTCGGCCTGAATTACGTCGGCCACGTTGTAAATGGCGTCGCCGCGTCTTAATATTGCGCCCAAGACTGCGGCTTCCGCTTCAGCGCTGTGCGGAGGGACCCGGCCCAGGATATCCTGGCTTCCGGATGATGAGGCGCCCCCTCCCATAGGGGAAGAGGCGCCGGCTTTTTTACTGTTCCGCCTGCTCGTCATTATTCGCAGGCTCTGATTCTGCGGCAGGTTCCGGTTCAGAGGCCGCCGCTACGGGCGCGGGCTCTTCCCCGTCAAAACGTTCTTCCGCTTCAACAATAACCACAAGCTCGGCAAGCATGTCGGCATGCAGAC
>CAZDJL010000204.1:0-3224 GCA_964505745.1 uncultured Desulfovibrionaceae bacterium
CCCTTTCCATGGCGGTTATAGCCGCCATGATTGGAGCCGGAGGGCTTGGAGGCGAGGTGTGGAAGGCCATCCAGCGCCTGCAGATAGGTAAAGGGTTTGTCGCCGGGCTGGGCATAGTGATTGTCGCCATCACCCTGGACCGTCTTTTTCATGCTGTGGGCAAGCGCGCAGGCGGCTCTCGCGGCATTAAGAAAAGCTAGGGCGCTTCACCCCTGGAATGCCCGCAAGAATCCGCCTCCGGCTGCCGGGATCAAGGCGGATACTTGCCTGCCAGTTCATGCTGGCTGTTTTTTGCAAATACTTGAAATGGAGGTTTACTATGAAACTTACAGCACTGATATTTAAAGTACTGAGTTGCGTTATACTTATAGCTGGGCTGGCCGCACCAGGCCAGGCCGCTTCCCAGAAAATGCGCCTGGTTTATGTGGAGTGGGACTGCGCCACTGCCTCAACCTATCTTGCGAAGGCGGTGCTGGAGGACAAGCTTGGCTATGAGGTTGAGGCGATATCGGTGAGCGGGCCCATTATGTGGACCAGCCTGAAAACAAAGGATGCCGATGCCATGGTCACCGCATGGCTGCCGGTCACTCACCGGGAGATGCTGGAGTCGGTAAAGGATGATGTGGAAATTGTGGGCAGGATAACTGACGGAGCGCGGCTTGGCCTGGTTGTTCCGGACTATGTGCCCATAACTTCTGTGGATGAATTGAGCGCCAATGCGGATAAGTTCAGGAACAAGATTGTGGGCATCGATGCGGGCGCGGGCATAATGGGGCTTACGGAGAAGCTGCTTGACGAATATGATATCAAGAACATGGAGCTTGCGCAGGGAAGCGGAGCGCTTATGACTGCGGCCCTTCAGGACGCCATCCGGCGCAACGAATGGATTGTGGTTACGGGCTGGTCTCCGCACTGGATGTTTGGCCGCTGGAAGCTGCATTACCTTGATGACCCCAGAAAAATTCTTGGTGAAGAGGAATATATCGCCACGGCAGTGCGTAAGGGGCTTAAGGAAGATCATCCAGATGCTTATGCCTTTCTTTCAAAGTTTCATTATAAAGATGCCGGGCAGTTGCAGGAATATATGAACTGGAACCAGGAGAACGACGACGTGGAAGCAAACGCCCGCCGTTTTATTAAGGAAAACCCGGAACTGGTGGAAGAATGGCTTAAAAAGGATTCAATCTGATAGATTTAAGGCGAAGCTTCATGTCTGCTTTTGGCCGGGTAAAACCGCCGCTTTTAAAACCCCTGCATTTTTTGTGGGGGTTTTCTTCGTGTTTTTATGTGTCCGGGTGTTTTTGCCAGCAGATTAGCTTTAAAAGCCGGGCCTTTTCAGCATTGAAATGGCGGTTTCACTTGCCTTCAGCTTGCCCTAACAGATTTTTTTCTGTTCCAGCGCAGCAGGTAGTATACCGGAATGGCCAGAAAAGAGATGGCGGCCGAAACTGCGTAAAGCCCGCCATAGCCAAGCATGGGTTGCAAATGCCCCAGCAGGTAGGGCCCCAGGCCAACGCCGAAATCAAGCATGATGAAAAAGGTGGATGTGGCGTGAGGGTAGCGGGTGGAATTGACCATTTTCAGAACAAGGGACTGCCCGGTTGATTGAAAATTGCCGAAACCTGCTCCAATCAGACCCCCGGCGGCCAGCATCATCCAGTTTGAAGTTGCCAGGGCCAGCATCAGAAGGCCGCAGGACATGATAAACAGGGAGGGGGGAACAATCCGGTTTTCTCCGTACCTGTCAAAAATTCTTCCGGTAATAGGGCGAGAAATGAAGACTACCACGGCATAAACCAGGAAAAACATGCTCGCGGCCCAAACCAGGTTTCTGTACTCCGAATAATTTGCGATGAAAGCCTGCACGCTGCCCCAACACAGCCCGGTAATCAGAACCACAAGGGAAAAGGGCAATACCTGTACTTCCAGATAGTTGTGGATCGACAGCAGGGAGGTTTGCGCTTTCTCTTCTATAACCACGTTTTGCAGGTTCATGGCGTAAACCACAATCAGGCTGGCGGCTCCCGCCAAGATGCAAATTATAAAAATTGTTGCGAAGCTCACGCGCAGAATGAGAAAAAGCCCGCAAAAGGGGCCCATGGCCAGGGCGACGATTGTGCTGAGGCTGAAGTAGCTGATGCCCAGCCCGCGGCGTGAGGGGGGAACTATGTCCGCCACCAGCGTGCTGGTGGCATTGCCTGTGCAGCCAACCCCGATGCCGCTTAGAAAACGCACCATGCAAAGCGCGGGCAGGCTGCCCGCAACAAGATAAAGGGCCATACTGGCAGTATAGATGACAAGCCCGCTTATGAGCATGGTTCTGCAACTGAACAGGGTGATAAGGTGCCCGGTGGCGAAACGCCCGACAATCGCCCCCAAAATCATCAGCCCGGCCACCAGCCCGGCGGTGCTGGGGCTTGCTGCGAACGTGGCTGTGGCATAAGGGGCGCTGATGACGAAAAGCATATAATAAGCCGTCATTATCAGCAAATTGATCAGGGCCACTGCAATGAAGCTTTTTGTGAAAATAGGCGGTTTTTTTGGCATAGCCTACCCTCTGACAGGCTTTTAAAAGGAAATTCACCTGCATCTGCCGAAAGGCCGGGTGGACGCGGGTTTGGCAGAATTTTATACACCCGGGGCAGGGTTTAGACAAGGGCATAAACAGGGAAAGAGCATAAACATTAAAGCGGCAGCGCTTTCGCGCGCAGTTTTTCCAGATGCCCGCGATGTGTGAAAGGAGCTTTTATTTCGGGTTTATCTTTACCTGCCAAAACATGAAAATTTGCCCCTAGCGAGTTTCCCGCCCAAGGCGGCTTACGGCTTGGGGAAAGGGAGGGCTTTGGCGCAATTGCCAGGCTGCTCTTTTCTGAAAGCGGCAAGAGTGATATGAACTGCTGATGAAATACTGTCGAGGTGAACAAACATGCAGGATAATTTAATGCTTACGCCGCTGCCGGGGTCTTCCGGTTGTTTCGTATGTGATAACAGGGGCGTGAACGACCGCACCCTGGGCCTGAAGATATACTGGAACTATGAAGACAAAACAGTCCATATCCCCTTCACGCCCGATTCCGGCTGGTGCGGCTTCAGCCAGGTTGTGCACGGCGGGCTGATTGCTGCGGTGCTTGATGAAGCGATGGCCTGGGCTGTGCATGAAAAGTTGGGAGACTGGGCTTTTACTGTAGATTTTCACCTGCGCTATAAAAAGGCGGTGGAACCGG
>CAZDJL010000205.1:0-3217 GCA_964505745.1 uncultured Desulfovibrionaceae bacterium
AGGCGCAGTGCGTTTTTTATGAGATTCTCAGCCTGGCTGCTTAAGCTGAAGTCAAAACGCTTTTCAAAGCGCACCCCTCGCAAGATGCGGGTAGGGTCTTCAATGAAGCTCAATGCGTGAAGCACCCGGATGATCCGGTCCTTGAGGTCTCTTTGCCCTCCGAAAAAATCCACAAGCAGGCCGAAATGGGCTGGGTTGAGGTGAACGGCCAGAGCGTTTATTGTAAAATCTCGTCTATAAAGATCCATTTTAATGGAAGAAAGCTCTATTGTGGGCATGGCGGCCGGGTGCTTGTAATATTCAAGGCGCGCCGTGGCCACATCAATACGCTGCCTTGCGCCCGATTCGTCATTGAATACAATTACCGCTGTTCTGAATTCCGGATGGTCTTTTACTCTTCCTTCAAGTTGTTCCGCAAAAGCGTGGGCAAAGGCTATTCCATCACCCTCAACTACCAAATCCAGGTCGAAATTGGGCTCGGACAGCAGAATGTCGCGCACAAATCCGCCCACGGCATAAGCCTCCATGCCCAATTTATCAGCAATTTGCCCGGCCATCCGGAGCCAGCCCATATGCTCGTTCGGAAGCTGCTCATTCAGAAGGTTCTGTATGTTTCGCGACTTTTGTTCTTCGGGGACGAGCGGTTCCGGTATGCGGGCCGAATCTTCCAGCAGAATTTCCAAAATATCGGTGCGCGATACGACCCCTACCAGCTTTTTGTTTTCAATTACCGGAATCAGCTTCTGCTGTTTGTCAATAACCATTTCCATAAGCGAATAAAGGCTGTCGTCTGCATTTATGCTGAAGAAAGAGCGGCTCATATATTCTGCAACGGGCTGGTCTCCAAGCCCGTGCATCAGGGCTCTGGCGGCCAGCTGATGTTCAATCAGGCCCGTGCAGGTGTAGTCCCGGGGGTTCACCACGGGCATTGCCTTTAAAATATAGCGCAGCATTATCTCTTCCGCTTCCATAATCGTATGGTCTTCACGCACGAAATGAACCGGAGAACTCATTATGTCGCGCACGGTGATTTCAATGTTAACCAGGGAGTAGAGCAGGCCGAACAGGGCATCTTTAGTTTCAGAAATGGTTTTCCCCTTTACAGACGCCGACGCCGCTCCGGCATGCCCGCCCCCCCCGAAAGAAGCGCAAATGCGCCCGCAATCAACTTCAGGAACACGGCTGCGGGCAACTATTTGCACTTTTTCGCCCATCGTTGCCAGCGCGAAAATCACTTTTGCCCGCGTCATCTGCATGGCTTGCTGCACCACGGCCGAGAAGTCTCCCAAAAAACTTTCAAGCGACACGTCCATAAATAAAATGGGAATTCCGTTTATCTCATGCAGGGTTCCGCTTTCCAGCATAGTGTGAAGCAGGGCCACCTGGTCCGGAGTCATTGTGTTCCGGGTAATTTCGCTGATGGTGTTCAGGTCCATGCCCTGGCTGCGAAGCCAGCCTGCGGCGATGAAGTCGTGCTCGGTGGTGGCGGGGAAGGTGAGCGAACCGGTATCCTCGTAAAGACCAATTCCCATAAGAGTGGCTTCATCCCGGTTAAGCTCAATATTTTTTTTTCTTAATTCTTCAACAAGTATGGAGACGGTTGCTCCCCACATTTCCGTGCGGCTGTATTCTGCCTGCAAATCGTCATTTGTGGCGGGGTGATGATCGAAGAGGTGAATCCTCAAGTTTGGGTTTTTAAATACTGCATCTACATGTGAAACCCGGTTTTTTTGCTTTGTGTCCACAACAACCAGAAGCTCTACTTCTGAAAAATCCACATCTTTGGACGAACGGAAGTCGAAAAGAATGGAAGCGCCCTGCATGAAGAAGCTTTTTACCGCTCTTTCTTTGCTTCCAGGGTAAATCAGCACAGAACCGGGATAAAGTTTTTGAACGGCCACCATTGATGCGATACAGTCAAAATCTGCATTTGCATGGCCGGTTATTATTATTTTGGGCCTGGAGAGGACGGAGTAGGTGTTTTTAAGCTGGTCTTCCATAATTTATCAATTAAAATTTCCGCTGGAGCGGGGGTGAAAACGTTTATGAACTTCCATGAGCCTGGTTTGCTGCACATGAGTGTATATTTCTGTGGCCGTTATGTCTTCGTGGCCCAAAAGCATCTGGACGGAACGAAGATCTGCTCCTCCGTCCAGAAGATGGGTGGCAAACGAGTGCCGGAACGAGTGCGGCGAAATGTCTTTGTTGATGCCGGCCTGAAGGGCACGCTCCTTTATCATTTTCCACACGCCTTGCCTGGTAAGCCCCTTGCCGGAGCGGTTCAGGAATATAAAATCCTGAACGGGCGAGAACAAAGGCCTCCATTCTTTAAGATATGAGCTTAAAAACCCGGCGGCGGCACTGTGCACAGGAACAAACCTCTCCTTGGCGCCCTTTCCGAAAATGCGAAGCAGGCCAGTTTGAGGGTCGAAATTAAGCGGACGCAGACCGCAAAGCTCAGACACGCGAAGCCCGGCCGCATAAAGAAGCTCCATCATTGTGCGGTCGCGATATCCAAGCTTGTCGCTAAGGCGTGGAATTTCAAGCAGGGCAGCCATTTCCGCGCGGGTCAGCACCTTTGGCAGGGTGAGCGGAAGTTTGGGGTTTTGAAAAAACTTGGCCGGGTTTGCATCCAAAAAGCCTTCTTCCACAGAAAAAGCAAAAAAGATTCGCAATGAAGACAAATGTCTGGCCACAGAGCGGTTGGAAAGCTCATTTTTTTTCATATGCTCAAGATAAAGCATAAGGATATCTTCAGAAGTTTCTTTCAGATTCAGGTTCCCCTTTGCCAAAAAACTTAGTAGATTATTGATGTCTGCTGTATATGAACAAACGGTGTTTTCCGACAGCCCTTTTTCCACAAGCAAATGCTGAATGAACAGATCTACGCAAAGCTGTGCCGAATTATCTTGATTTTCCATAGTCATCTGTGCAATATATATAAAAAAAAACACCTGGAAAAGCTTTAATTGCCAAGTCGAACAATGTCTCACACAGCCTTCATAAGCCTTAGTTCCAATCTGCCATCGCCTGCGGGCGAGCCGGGGTTCAATCTGGACAGGGGCATTGAGTCCCTTGCAGCCAAAACGGATATCCTGGCCTTGTCAAGGCGCTACCTGACAAACCCCGTTGGGGTTAAAATGCCGATGCCCGATTTTGTTAACCAAGTGGTTAAAATAAGATGGGAAAGGTCTGCGCCGGATCTTTTAAGCTTTCT
>CAZDJL010000206.1:0-3205 GCA_964505745.1 uncultured Desulfovibrionaceae bacterium
GTCCAGCACCTTATGGGGCAGATTATTGTCAGGCAGCTCACCCGAAGGGGGGTGTCCTTCAATATCCTGCACTTCTTTCTCGGTCATTCCCCATTTGATGAATCTGAAATCAGTGCCTTCTTCATTAAAAATCAGGTCGTCGTAGTTTTCGGGCTGCCCGCCGGAGCAGGCAAATAGCCCGAAGATCAAGAAAATGAATGTACCCAAGCGTAGTTTATTCATACCTGCAAGCTTACTATTTGTTATCAGATAATGCAAGTAACATGTCAGATTCGTTGCCTTCTTTTGCACAGGGCGCTTATGGAGTTCCCTTTCTGTGCTTTTTCCGGCAAGGGCGAAAGCAGGGCTGCCGCCGCTTCAACGGTTAAACATCCTGGCTTTCTTCAATTTCGCGGATTCTTCCCTTTAAATATCCGGCGCAGGCATCAAGCTCCTGCCGGGCTTCATTATCCAGCTCCAGTTCCAGCACCAGATCCACCCCCTGATCAGAAATCACGCATGGCACGCTGAACGCAACGTTCTTTTGCCCATATTCGCCACACAAAGTCACCGATGCCGGAATTACGCACCTTTCATTGTGGGCTATGGCTGCGGCAATGCGGCAGGCGCTTAAAGCCACCCCCGAGCTGGTATATCCTTTAAGGTCCACAATGTTCAAACCCACAGATTGAGTTGTGCGCATCAGCTCCTCTTTGTCCAGTTTTTGCTTAAGGCCAAATTTGGCCTCAAAATCCCGAAAGGGCAGGCCCGCTATGTTCACAGTGTCCCACGCCACAAATGAGTGCGGGCCGTGTTCCCCCAGCACGAAGCCCACCACGTTCTTGGCGTCCACCCCGCAGATGTCGCCCAGAATTTTGTTGAACCGGGCGGTATCTATCAAGGTGCCGGTGCCTATGACCTTTTCCCGCGGGTAGCCGAATTCCGAATGGGCCATGTATACAAGCACGTCCACTGGGTTGGAAACAATTATGATAACGGCCTCGCGGGTGTGGGCGGTGATTTTTTCCATAACCTCCCGCATGATTCTGGCGTTTTCTCTTAGCAGGATCATGCGGTTGCTGGTGTTGCCCGGCTTGATGCTTGGCCCGGCAGTCATGATTATAAGCTGGGCGTCCGCACAGTCGGCATAGTCGCCAACTTCAATTTTTACGTTGGGGCAGTATGCAAAAGCCGTGGTATGGCTGGCGTCCAGCACCTCGCCCAAGGCCCGCTCGCGGTTGCGGTTTATTATCACTATATGATTTCCAATGTTCATGCGCAGCACCGCGTTAAGCATTGCCGAGCCCACAAATCCAGCGCCGATAATCACTATTTTACCATGTTTGACCGCCATCTTCCGCTCCTTGGGGTTGTGCTTCCCGCATGGCAGTATAGCCAACTTGCGGGCGAAACGAAATAGGGCGGCGGAGATAAAAGAAAGGCCGACAGGCGTTCCCGCAGAGCATTGTGAGGGATGGCTTTGATTGATAATTTTTTATCCTGCACGGTGGCAGGAAAAAACACCAGGAAGATTGCAGAGCATGTAAAGCGTCAATTGAAGCAGGATAAACCCGATGATCAGCTCTCCCACCCATACCCCGGCAGTTCGTTTACGGGCCGCAGGCGGCAAAATATGCAGATGCCGGATTTTAATTGCGCCTGTTAGGGCGCTGCGGATAATAGAGCCTTACAGACATATATAAAAAAACCACCGGCATGGCCGGTGGTTTTTTATGTCTTGATCGAAAATTCCGCGTTATGCGGGTAGTTTTGATTTTACGTCTGCCGGTTAGCGGGCCCCCATTCCTTTCGCGGTCATTTCTTTCAGGTAGGCGGCGCAACCTTCCAGAGCCTGGCGCGACTCCTGGCTTAGGTCGAGTTCAAACACCCGCTCCACGCCCTGGCTGGAAATAATGCAGGGCAGGCTCAAAGCCACGCCGTCAAGCCCATATTCTCCTTCCAGCTCAATTGAAACTGGAAGTATGCAGCGTTCGTTGTGCACAATTGCCGAGGCTATCCGGCAAACGCTAAGGGCTATGCCCGCGCTGGTGTATCCTTTTCTTGCCAGTATCTGCATTCCTGCGCCTTTAACCTTGGCCATCAGTTCTTTTTTATCAAGGGGGGCGGGCAGCTCAAATTCTTTTTCAAGTTCATGGAAGGGAATGCCCGCTATATTCACCCGGTCCCACTCTACAAACGCATGTGTGCCGTGTTCGCCCAGCACCAGTCCTGTAACATCTTTGGCGTCAACGCCGCAAATATCGGCAAGAATTTTGTTGAAGCGCGCGGTGTCCACCAGGGTGCCGGTTCCAAACAGCCTGTGCCTGGGGTAGTTGAATTCGCTTTGCGCCACGTGCACCAGCACATCCACCGGGTTGCTGACCACAACAATAATCGCTTCACTGGTCACGGCGGAAATTTCGCGCATCACTTCGCGCATTACTCCTATATTTGTTTCAAGCAGCTGCATTCTATGGTCGGCGCCGGAGGGGGCGCCCGGTTTTACGCTTTGCCCCGCGGTCATCACAATCAGTTGTGCGTCCGCGCAGTCGGAATAGTCGCCCACTCTGATCGCGGTGTTGTTGCTGCCTGTGAAGGCCGTGGTGTGGCTGGAGTCTATTACCTCGCCCAGGGCTTTTTCCCGGTCAATGTCAATTAGCACTATCTCGTTGGCAGTGCCTACGCGGAGCATGGCGTTCAGGACTGCCGAGCCCACAAAACCCGCTCCTATAATCACCGTTTTTCCGCATTTTACGGTCATACTGAACTCCTTTTTATTCAAGGCGCCTGTTTGTCAGGAAGCCTTTTGCAGAGGCCGGTTTTAAGAGGTTGATTGTCCATATTTCGTTGCCTTGACCATTAAGCCCGCTTTGGCCAGGCCTGCTGGTTCTGCTTTATGTTTAAAAGATTTCCGGCGGCATTGCCCTGCTTTGCAGATCAGCTGCATCAAAAGGTCCAATGCAGTCAGGCCAAGCCCCGGTCATCTTTTTACGCAAAAGAAACCAATCTTATTTAATCCTAGGCATTTATGCGGGCTTTGGCAATGGCTTGTGTGTGCTGTTGCCGCCTGATATAAAAATGGGCCAAAAAGGGTGATATCAGTTGACAAGGCCAATTCTATAGAGTATCTATCCCCTCACGTCGGGATGTAGCGCAGTTTGGCTAGCGCACTTGAATGGGGTTCAAGGGGTCGGAAGTTCGAATCTTCTCATCCCGACCATGAATT
>CAZDJL010000207.1:0-3201 GCA_964505745.1 uncultured Desulfovibrionaceae bacterium
TGCTTCCACAACCTGAAAGGAAACAGCGGGATTATCGGCTATAACGAAATAAACCGGCTGACCCATGAAGCGGAAACCCTGCTGAACTTCGTCCGCAAAGGAGAAATGCAGATTACCCCGGATTTGGTTGACCTGCTTTTGTCAAGCGTTGACGTGCTTGATATTCTCATAAAGGGCATTGCCCTGGGAACCGGTAGCGCAACCCCTGTAGACGCGCAGACGCTGGTGGAAAAACTTGAAATGGCGTCTTCCGGCAAAGGCGTGACCCTGCCGTTCAAAAAAGAAGGCCTTGCGGCAAAAGCCGCCCCGCAACCCATCGAAGAAGACGCGCAAAGCAAGGCAGATGAAGACGCAGATGAAGATGTGGCGATATTCAACAACACCATTGCCCAACAAAAATCCGCCATCGCCGAAGCGCTTGCCGCCCTTGGCAAGGATGGAACCCAGAAAGAATATATCGACGCGCTTTACCGCAGCCTGACCACAATCCAGAACTCATGCAACTATATGGGCTTTGATGAAGCCAAAAATTATGCGGAGATCACTGCCGGAATTGTTGACCAGGGACGCAAGTCCGACCTGGACTTCGCTCTCATGGTCGACATGATGGATCAGGAGTCTGCAATCATCTATGAGCTTATCGACAAGGCTCTTGCCTCCGCCAAGAAGCCTAAGGCCGCAGCGCCTGCCGCCAAGGAACAAGGCCGGCCTGCAGAAGCTGCTGCCTCCGCAGCCGGGCCAGACAAGGAACCGGCCCCGCCTTTGCCTGAAAAAGATGCCGGCCAGGAAAAAGAGCCTGTGGTGGCGGCCAAGGCGGCACAAGAACCTGTTTTAGAAAAGACGGAAAAAGCGGAAACCGCACCCAAGCCTCAGGCCAAACCGGTTCAGGAAGCGGCAAAACCGGCCCAGGCAGCGCAAAAACCGGCCGCCCCCGCACCAGCACCGGGATCAGACGCAGGAGCAGGGCATAAGGCCTCTTCCACCATTCGCGTGGACCACGAAAAGCTCGACCACCTGATGAACCTGATTGGGGAGCTGATTATCAACCGCAACCGGTATTCCATGCTGGCGCGCCAGCTTGAGGAAAATAACGATGTGAACATCAGCGAGGTAGCCCAGAACCTGTCCGAAACCACCTATTCCATGGCCCGCATTTCAGACGAACTTCAAGATACCATCATGAAGGTGCGCATGGTTCCGGTTTCCAGCGTTTTCTCCCGCTTTCCCCGTCTGGTCCGCGACCTTTCCCGCAAAAGCGGAAAAGACGTGGAACTGATTATGGAAGGAGAAGAAACCGAACTGGACAAGAGCGTGGTGGAAGTAATCGGGGATCCGCTGGTTCACCTGATACGCAACTCCATGGACCACGGCATTGAACATGCCGAAGAGCGTATCGCCGCGGGCAAACCGGCCCAGGGCAAAGTATGGCTGCGCGCATCGCACCGGGGCAACTCCGTCGCCATTGAAATTGAAGACGACGGCAAAGGCATTGACCCTGAAAAAATGCGCCAAGTGGCCGTAAAAAAAGGTCTTATGAGTATGGAAGAAGCCCGGCAGCTTGATGACCATGAGGCTATTGAGCTGATTTTCGCACCCGGCTTTTCATCGGCCGAAAAAATCACGGATATTTCCGGCCGGGGTGTGGGCATGGACGTGGTGCGCACGAACATCAAAAATTTGAAAGGCAGCGTAAGCGTTACCTCCGAGGTGGGCAAAGGCAGCCGGATTACTCTGTCGCTGCCCTTGACTCTCGCCATTATCGATGCTCTGATGATTGATGTGGCGGGCGAGCTGTTCGCCATACCGCTTGATTCTGTGTCTGAAACCACCAAAATTGAAGCGGCGCGCCTCACCGACGTAAAGGGACGCAAAGCCGTCACCCTGCGTGGAGAAGTCCTTGGAATTATGGACTTGCGTGCTATTCTGGCCTTGCCCCTCTGCGAAGAAGAAAGGGAAGAGCTGTCCATTGTGGTTATACACGACAACAACCGCCGCCTTGGCCTGGTTGTGGACCGCCTGCTGGAACGCCAGGAAATCGTTATTAAACCCCTTGGCGAATATTTGGGCAATATTGAAGGAATTTCGGGCGCCACCATTTTGGGCGACGGCGGAGTGATTCTCATTCTCGACCCGCACGAAATATATCTGATGGCCACGTCAAAAACCGCGGGAAGGGAGTAACTTCGCCACCCGCATGAAAAACGGCGGCAATGCCGCCCGCTTATCCTTTTCCAAACTGACTTGCGGCAACGGATAAAAACAAGGGATATTTCTGAACGCAAATATTTTTTACAGAGGATGAGGGGCAGTAGAAGGGGAAATCTTAATAGAAGAATTAAGACTTTCCCTTCTACTGTTTTATGCTATTCGTGCCCAAGCATATCATCGTCCGAGGCAGGGGCGGAATGCTGCTGAACAATCTTGGAATTTGGCGGCACGCTTGAAGTGAGCCAGACGTTACCCCCGATGATTGAACCCGTTCCGATAGTGACCCTTCCCAGAATGGTGGCGTTGGCGTAAACCACCACGTCATCTTCAAGAATGGGGTGGCGGGCTATTCCTTTTATCAGGCTGCCGTCCTCTTCTTTCTGAAAGGAAAGCGCGCCCAGGGTCACACCCTGATATACGCGGCAGCGCCTTCCGATAACGCAGGTTTCTCCCACCACCACGCCGGTGCCGTGGTCAATGAAGAAAGAGTTTCCTATGGTCGCGCCGGGGTGAATGTCTATTCCGGTGCGGGAGTGGGCCATCTCGCTTATAATACGCGGAATAAGGGGAACATCCAGTCTGTAAAGCTCATGGGCTATACGGTGGTGGGACATGGTCAGGATGCTGGGATAGCAGAAAATCGTTTCCCCAGGGCTTTTAGCCGCCGGGTCGCCTTCATAGGCGGCCATAACGTCCCCGTGCAAAAAATCCTTTATCACAGGGATGCGCTGAATGAAGCGCATCGCTTTTTCACTTGCCTCTTCGGCGTCAGAGCCATGTTCCCCTGCGCAGTCGGAAGAGGAAAAACATGTGCCCCGCAGAATCTGTTCGGACAGGTTGCGAAATATGGAATCAAGGTTGGCCTGCATATGGTAGCGCATAGACTCCACATGCAGGCGGGGGCTGCCGAAAAAACCGGGAAAAAGCAGCGAGCGCAACCTCAAAACCAATTCCTCAAGATCGTTTAAAGAAGGCATCGGGGTGCTGTGCATC
>CAZDJL010000208.1:0-3194 GCA_964505745.1 uncultured Desulfovibrionaceae bacterium
GGTTCTCCTTGTGACAAAGGCGGGAATATGAGTGAAGGCCCAAAAAAGCCCCTGTTCTCCCCTCTGCCCCTCAAAGGGCATATAATTTCCTCAAATCCGGATCTGGTGGAAAAAGTCACATCTTTATGCAACCCGGAGGCAATTGTCTGGACAAGTATCGTCAACATGGACGAGGCTGTGGATATGCTTTTGTCCTCTCCGCCAAATGTGGTTCTGCTGGATGTGAGTTTTATGGGAGCCCGCGCGCTTGAAACGCTGCATCTGCTGAAAGGGGAAAACGTATACCGCTCCGTGTGCGCTGTTCTTTGCATTAATGAGGACGACCTTGAAAAATACGATTTTGACTGGCGAACTGTGGAGGCCGATGACCTGCTGTTTTTACCGGCTTCAGCAAACGCAGTGAAAACACGGCTTGAGTTTGTGCTTGGCAGGGCTTCCCGTTCGCTCGACACCAACCCCCTTACCCGCCTTCCGGGCAATAATTCCATTGTAAAGTTTGTTCAGGGCGCCATTGACAAAAAAACGGACTTCGCCCTGGCCTACGCCGATCTGGATAATTTCAAGGCCTTTAACGACAAATACGGTTTCGCCCGCGGCGACGAAATTCTCATGCTCACCGGACGCCTGATTTCAAGCACAGTGCACAGCCATGGCGATACCATCAACTTTGTGGGGCATGTGGGAGGAGATGATTTCATATTCTGCATGCCGCCGGACAAAGTAGAGGAAGCCTGCAAAAAGATAGTGGAAACCTTCGATGCCGTGGTGCCCAGTTTTTATGACGAAAATGACCGCATGACCGGAATGATTATTTCCACCGACAGGCAGGGAAACATGTGCACTTTCGCCATAATGGGCATTTCCATAGCAGTGGTGTTCAACCAGGAGGGAAGTGTAAAGCACTATGGGCAACTTGCCGAACGGGCGGCCCAGGTCAAGAAGAAGGCCAAACAGCAGCATGGCAGCGTTTATATTATGGACAACAGACAATATAAACCGGAAGACCCTTGCGATTACTAATGAAAACACCAAACGCACCGCCTTGCCCTCCTCCCTTTGCAGATTTCATCAAACACATCAGTCTTGAAAAAGGATACTCCCCCGCCACTATTGAAGCATATTCCCGCGACCTTGCGCAACTGGAGGCGCATCTGTCCTTCCTGGGCCTAAGCCTCAACACTCCGGAAAATTTAACAAAGCAGAGCATTCAGGCCTTTATGGTCCAGCTTCACCGGCTGGGGACAGGCAAAAGCTCCATCGCCCGCAAGTTGTCTTCCCTGCGTTCATATTTCAACTACCTGCAGCGGGCAGGACGGATAGCGGAATCTCCTTGCACCGGAATCAGAAATCCGAAACAGGACAAACGCCAGCCTGCAGCCCTTAATGTGGACCAGACTTTCGCCCTTCTTGAAAACGGGCAGAAACCGGCCTCTCCCATGAAAAACAGCCTGGCGCGGGAAAAAGAAGTGGAGGCGAAGAACGCCCGTGATCTTGCCTTGCTTGAATTGCTGTATGGTTCCGGCCTGAGAATTTCCGAAGCGCTGTCGCTGGAGGCCAAAAATATTGACCTGGCATCCGGTGCGGTTCTGGTTATGGGAAAGGGCAGCAAGGAAAGGCTCGTTCCGCTGAGTGATTCCTCCGTCAAAAGCCTTGAGGCGTGGCTTCGCCTGCGCTCCGGCCTTGCCGCCAGCCCATCGGAGCCGGCTTTGTTTGTGGGAAACCGGGGAGCCCGCCTGAACAGGCGCCAGGCAAACCGGATAATTAGCGAATTCTGCGCCCGCGCAGGCCTGCCAGCCAGTGTTTCGGCCCACGCCCTGCGCCATTCTTTTGCCACCCACCTGCTTCAGGGGGGGGCGGACATGCGCAGCGTGCAGGAGCTTCTCGGCCATTCCCGCATTTCCACAACCCAGCGTTATACTCACCTGAATATGGCCAGGCTGATGGAAGTTTACGACAAGGCCCACCCCAAAGGCGACGAGAAAACATAATTCAGGGGGAGGACACAACAGGAGCATCGTTTATTCCACATGTGTCCTCCCCCACCCCCCTTCGCACCATCATCTTTAGATGGTCCGCCATTGTTGCATAAAGCAGCAATGTTTTTCTACTATAACATATTTTTTTATTTTCCAAGCCTTAAATCAAAAAAACAGCACAACATAAACACCGCCTCAGCCAAAGATCCGGACAAAATGCTTGCATTTTGGTTTTTTCTGGTATATGCAAGGCGTTCAAATAATATGCACACTGCCCGGCGCGGGCCGTCCACCGGCCTTGGGGTGTTTGCCGCAAGGTAAATCGCATTACGCCGACAGTGGTAGCCAACCCCAAATTCCAAGGAGTTTTAAAAATGGCTTATGTAACTATGAAGCAGATGCTGGAAACCGGCGTACATTTCGGCCACCAGACCCGCCGCTGGAATCCCAAGATGCGCCCGTACATTTACGGCACTCGCAATGGCATTCACATCATCGACCTGCAGCAGACCGTAAAACTTTTCCGCACCGCCTACGATAAAGTTGTGGACACCGTTGCCAAAGGCGGGCGCGTTCTGTTTGTGGGCACCAAACGCCAGGCCCAAGACGCTGTGGCGGAAGAAGCGGCAAAGGCCAGCCAGTTTTCCGTTACCAACCGCTGGATGGGCGGAACCCTGACCAACTTCCAGACTATTCTGAAAAGCATTGACCGCCTCAAAAAACTGGAAGCGATGTTTGCCGACGGCAGCATCAACCGTTACCAGAAAAAAGAAATCCTTCGTTTGCAACGCGAGCTGGACAAACTTAATCTGGTTCTTGGCGGCATCAAAGATATGCCCGGCCTTCCCGACCTCGTTTTCATCATCGACCCGAACCGTGAAGACATTGCCGTGAGCGAATGCCGCAAGCTGGGAATTCCGATTGTGGCAGTTACAGACACCAACTCCGACCCCGACCTGGTCGACTACATCATTCCCGGCAACGATGACGCCATCCGCGCCATCAAACTTTTTGTTTCCGCCATTTCTGAAGCCTGCCTCGAAGGCAAGGCTATGCGCAAGGAAGCCGACCCTGAAGATATGCTGAAGGCTCAGGCCCCCAAAGCTGAAGAGCAGATTCAGGAAGCCCCTGAAACCGCGCGCACCGTTTCAGAAGCGGAAGACATTAAAGAAGAAATTGCCTAATCTCAAATAAATTTAATCATTTGGAGAAGATATA
>CAZDJL010000209.1:0-3182 GCA_964505745.1 uncultured Desulfovibrionaceae bacterium
TGCCGGGTTCGCCTTGCCCTCCCAGTCCGCCCGATTCCACTCAGAATCGGAGCTTTCCCGGCTTTCCACTTTGAAAGATATCCCGAAATCCCGCAGGGTTTGCAAAGTTAGCTGCACATAAGACCAGGAAACAAGGCCTTCCGCCGCCCCGGCAGTGGGTATCAGGCGCAGCCCCGAACCAAGGGGCGCCGCCAGAAGCAGGCCGGAAAGATACTGGCTGGTTTGGGAGGTTTCAACAAGAAGCTCGCCTCCGTCCCGCATAGTTTTCCCGCCCCGGTCCAGCCCGCTGGCGGTCATCCTGAATGGCAGATAGCCGGTCCTGTTTTCAAAATGTATTCCGGCTCCAAGGCTCTCCAGCATCTCGGTCAAGGCCCGCATTGGCCGCTCGCTCATTCTGGGGCTGCCATGAACATAAAAATTTCCTTCGCCTGCCGCGAGCACCGCGGTAAGCAGCCGGCAAGTCGTGCCCGATTCGTGCACATAGCAGTCGAGCGGTTCTTTGCCGTTATAAATCAGCCGTCCTCCCAGGCCGTCCACAAGCAGATCCCCGCCCTCGGGCCTTATCTTGGCGCCCAGCCTCGTCAAAATTTCAGAGGTGGCTCGGGTGTCCGCGCTTTCCAGCACATTCTCAAGCCTGCTTTCCCCTGCCGCCAGGCAGGCGGCCACCAGCATCCGGTGGGAAATGGACTTGGAAGGGGGGGCCGAAACCAAAGCGGGAGAGCTGTGCGCCCGCCTGCCCCTGACCGTAAGAATATCATTAATCATTGAAGCCACCTAAATTTGACGGCCGAACGGATAAACCCCCAGCACCTTGATCAGGTGACAGCCGGAAGACATGGCGTCAAGCACATCCTGCATTTCAAGAAGATTGGCCTCAACATCGGCGAAAAAGGTATAGCCCCAATTCGCGTCGCGGGCAGGGCGGGATTCCAGCTTGCTGAGGTTGAGCCCGTGGCTGTGGAACACATTGAGCACAGCGCTCAACGCGCCCGGTTTGTTATCCAGGGTGAACAGGATGGTGGATTTGCCCGGCGAGTCACAGGTGCGCTTCACCTCGTCCGCCTTCCCCTTGCCAATAAGAACAAACCTGGTCCAATTGTCGGACTGGTCTTCTATATCCTCCGCAAGCACATTCAGCCCGAACAGGCCGCTCAGGTTCACATGCCCTATTGCCGCGCTGCCCGGCTCCGCCCTGGCAAGCTCCGCCGCGTGGGCGGTGCTGTCTGCTGTAACCAGAACCGCTTCGGGCAGGCTTGTTTTAAGCCAGCCAGCGCACTGGGCCAAAGGCTGAGGGTGGGAATACACCTTTTTAACCTCCGCCAGCCGCCCTTCCAAAGAAAGCAGGCTGTGCCGCACCCGGTAAAAGAACTCGGCCGCAATATGCACCTGATAATGCATGAACAGGTCGAGGCTCTGCCCCACACTTCCCTGCAACGAATTTTCCAAAGGCACAACGCCAAGCTGGGTTTTGCCGTCCGCCACCGAGGCGAACACGGCCTCCAGGTTCGGCTGGGGCTGCATGGTTGCCCCCTTGCCCAAATATTCCTGCCCGGCAAGGTAGGAAAAAGTTCCCACCGGCCCCAGGCAAGCCGCCAGTTGAGGTTTTTGCAAGGCACGCGAAGCCGACAGCACTTCCGCGTAAATTGCCAGAAGCTGTTCATTGGAAAGCGGGCCTGAATTTTTTTCCTTGAGGGTCTCCAGCAGCTGCTGCTCGCGCTCGGGGCAAAAAACCGAAAGCCCCTCGGCAGCCTTATATTCGCCCACCTTCAAGCTGAGCTCGGCGCGCCTGTTAAGCAGACGGAGCAGCTCCGAGTCGATGGAATCTATCTGCATCCGCAATTTGTCCAGTTCATGGCTGTACATCGTTTGTTCCCTGAAAACCGGGGCTGCGCCCGGCTATTCATCAATAGTTTCTTCAACACGCATTCCGAAATGGCGGCCCGCCTTATCAATATGCACCAAAATCTCATCGCCTTCCCTCACCCCCACCACGCTGACGGGAGATCCGTCCGGGCGGACCAGGCGTATGGTTTCGGCGTTTTGCAGGAAAAGGCTTCCTTCTTTGCCGTTTACGCTGGCAACAACCTGCAGCATGGGCCGCACCTCAACCTTGGTCCGGCCTACGGTGGCGGTGGAAAGGCAGCCTTCCGGGTCCACTATCAGCACCCGGTCCCCAGGCGTTATTTCCTGCAAATAGGAAGTCATGTCGTCCGGCATCATAGCATAGGCGTGCACACCTCCCGCGTTCACCCGAAAAGGGCGGGCCGCAACATATTCATTATGCTCGGTTTCGGCATGCACAAGAAAGGTGAACGAGGAGGAATCTCCCACCAGCATGCCCTGTCCTTTTTTCAGCATGCTCATGGTGTCCACGCAAACTCTGTGCCCCAGCCCGGCGGGCTTGATGGCAATTACTTTGGCGGTTTGAAGCTCAAGCTTGTTCGCGGGCGTCTGCATGGCAGCGCAAATAGCGGGCAGCGCCCCCACAGCCTCCGGAAGCACCAGAACCGAGGCAACGCCCCGCTCCAGAATTCCCCCGGCCAGTCGGGCCTCTTCAAGGCTGCCCACTTCAACCATCAGCCTGTCGCTCCTGGCAATAATATTCTCAACAGGAATAACTTCCCAAGGCCGGGCCAAAACTGCTTGCCGCCCTTCGGCAAGAATCCTGCTCGCTTCCTGCTCGTCTTCCGCGGTGTTCAGCAGAACAAAATCCAAATCATTTTCAGTCAGCACTTCCACCCTTGCCAGAGACTCCACCTGCGAAGCAGCCTCAAGAGTGGTCACTATTCCGTCCACCCCCGCTTCAAGGGCCTGGGTAACCAGGCCCTTGTCGTAGGGAATCGCTTTGAACATCACTTTAATCATACAGCCATGCCCCGGCTTTCCGCTTCAATGCGGCTTACTTCGGCAAGCGCCTGCTCAAGGCTCCAGTCCTTGTGAACAATACCGGACAGGGCGCGGCAAAGGGCGGCCGGGTCGGGATGCTGGAAGATGTTGCGGCCAACGGAAAGGCCGGATGCGCCAGCCTTGAGGGAGTCCTGCACCATCCTGAGGAAGGCTTCAGTTGAATCGAGCTTGGGCCCTCCCGCAATCACAACGGGCACCCGGCAGCCGGCAATGGCGTCGGCGAAGCTATGCAGATCTCCGGTGTAGGCCACTTTTACAATATCCGCGCCCAATTC
>CAZDJL010000210.1:0-3174 GCA_964505745.1 uncultured Desulfovibrionaceae bacterium
AATGACGAGAAAACGTTTAATATGAAGGAAATAGTCTTGTGTATATAAATAATAATTTGCAAAAAAAAATGTCCCCCATGCGGGGCCGGGAGGGGAGGGGGATAAAATCGGCTTTTTATTTATTGAAAAATCAAGTATATTATAAGGATAGTTGTTTGAATAATTATAGTTCCTAAAAGAAGCAGAGATATGTCGTTTAATGCCAATAAGCCTGAAACTGTATCCCGGATGGAATGCCAGCTGGTGCGCGATTTTTGTGCTTCAGCAGGCACCCTTATGGAGCAGTTCGAGCGTTTTGAAAGAAGCAGAACGCTTTCTCATCCGGCTTTAAGCGAGCTGCTTGGGGTGCCCAACAACCGGGGCTCCATGTGGCGCCTGAAGGACGCCGCCCATATTCTTTTCGCCCGGGCCGACAATTTGCCGGGGCAGCTGCTTGACCGCAGCATAGGCACTATTTTCCACGAAACCATCAAGCTGATGGAAGCCACATATTTGAGCCAGCATTATGTAACTGCCTGCAAGACGTACATTCTGCGCAATTTTTCCGGGGGAGGGCAGGGTTTTCGAGCCGGCTCGCCTTTGGAAGGAGCGGACGGCCTTGCCGAGTCGGCCGATGATCTTCTGGCTGTGCTTGAGGAATGCTCTCAGGATTTGCGCTATGGAATTGACCGGCTTGGCAAGATTCTTGACATTGCCAGGCCCCTGCTTTGCACCTGTTTCAACGGCAAAGGCGGAAACCAGATGCTCATGAAGTACCTGGATGGGCGCAAAGGGCTGGTGGAGAAAGTAATGGGGCGGTTTTACCAGGATTTTCTGGATTCTTTGAATTTTAACGGGCAAAATTCTCCGGCCGAGGAACCAAGGTTTTCCAGCCGTTTTGCTCTCGGCAAATAGGCCGGGGCTTGCCTGTGCTTATAAACTGATTAAGTTATGTATATTTCAGGCCTGTGAAAAACACAGGATAGTGTGATTGCTTTTGCGCCATAGTTCGCTTAGGAGTTGGAAATGAAACTGTTGCATCCCGCCCGTCCGTTTTTGCGGCCAGAGCTGCAAAATCACGATAACCCGGAACTTTACCGGCAAATATACCCCTACACCAAAATCAGCCGCACCGAGTTTGACGGCTACTATCTGCCGCCCCGCCCGGCCGACCCCATGTTTATCACCGACACCACTTTCCGGGACGGGCAGCAGGCAAGGCCGCCATACACCGCCCGCCAGATTGTGGATATTTTCAAAATGCTGCACCGCCTGGGCGGAAAGTCCGGCCTGATCCGGGCTTCCGAATTTTTCATGTATTCGGAGAAAGACCGCAAAGCCATTGAGCTTTGCCGTGATCTAGATTTCAAGTTCCCCCGGATTACCGGGTGGATCCGCGCCAATATCGACGACCTCAAAATAGCCAAAAGCATGGAATTTGACGAAGTTGGCATGCTTACCAGCGTGTCGGACTACCATATTTACCTGAAGCTTGGCTGGGACCGTGAGAAGGCTTTGGACAACTACCTCAGGGTAGTTGAGCAGGCCCTGGAATGGGGCATCAGCCCGCGCTGTCATTTTGAAGACATCACCCGCGCCGATATCTATGGCTTCTGCCTGCCGTTCGCCCTCAGGCTGATGGAGCTTGCAAAACAGAGCGGCTTGCCGGTGAAAATTCGCCTTTGCGACACAATGGGATACGGAGTGCCTTACCCTGGGGCCTCCATGCCTCGCTCGGTGGCGCGTGTGGTTCGCACATTCACCGATGAGGCGGGCGTGCCCGGGCAATGGCTGGAATGGCACGGCCACAATGACTTCCACAAAACCCTGGTCAACGGAGTCACCGCCTGGATCAACGGCTGCTCCGGCGTGAACGGGACCCTGCTTGGTTTTGGCGAACGCACCGGCAACACCCCTATTGAGGCGCTGGTGATAGACTACATCTCGCTTACCGGCGATGACGATGCTGCGGATACCACCGTGATTTCCGAGATTGCCCAGTATTTTGAAACGGAGCTGAAATATCGCATCCCGGACAACTATCCGTTTGCGGGCAGGGACTTTAATGCGACCTCCGCCGGAATTCATGCGGACGGGCTGATTAAGAATGAGGAAATATATAATATTTTCGACACCAATTTGCTGCTCAAGCGGCCTGTTCCGATTATTATAAATGACAAATCGGGCAGGGCCGGCGTAGCTTACTGGATTAACCAGAACCTGAAGCTTGAGGGCGATGCCAGGGTGAACAAGGCCCACCCCGGCGTGGGGCGGATTTATGAGCGAATTAGCCAGGCTTATGAGCAAGGCCGCAACACCTCGTTTTCAAATGCCGAGATTATGGCCTTGGTGCGCCGTTATATGCCGGAATTCCTTGTTTCCGAATTCGACCAGATGAAGAAGCTCGCCCGCGACCTCGCCGCCCATGTTATTACCAAGCTGGCCCACGCCTGCGATATCCGGGGCGATGTGACCAGCGATTCAAGCAGCGCGGAAAATTTGTCCCGGCTTGAAAAGTTCGCTCAGGAGCACGATTTCATCCAGTATCTTTACCTGACCGATGTTGACGGGGCTTTGCTGCATGCGGTGGTGGGCGACCCGGCAGATAAGCATAATTACGAGAAGTACCCGCTTGGTTATGATTTCTCTGACCGTGAATGGTTCAAGGAGCCTTTGAAAGACGGGCATTTGCACATAACCGACATTTATCAGTCCCTGTTCACCGGCAAGCTTGTGATTACGGTATCCCTGCCGGTAACCGACGACAATGACAATATCACCGGCATTATCGGCGCGGATATCCAGTGGGAGGCGTTGCTGAAGCGCTCCGAGGAGTTGGAGGAAGAGAGCCGTTTGCAGGAAACTTCTTCCTTTTAGCTGCTTTCGCGGGGCATCATGCAGAAAGGAGTGAACTTGACGGGCAGCATTATTCGGGCTTTTAACAGGGCCGGAGTAATGCTGCTTTTGCTGTTGCCCCTTATTGCGTCCGGCTGCCATTTGAGCGGAGGCGGGAGCGGCCGGTACGACCCAACGATCAAGCCTTCAAAAGGGAGCAAGCCTTACACCATTCGGGGAAAAACCTATTATCCGCTGGCCTCTGGCGTGGGGTTCTCCGAAGAAGGCATAGCCTCCTGGTACGGCAAGGATTTTCACGGCAAAAAAACCGCCAATGGAGAATGCTACGACAGGTACGGC